>JAUTXM010000110.1 GCA_030838025.1 Acidimicrobiaceae bacterium | reverse complement strand
GGGTGACCTGCTCGGGATCGAGCAGCAGCCGCGCCTCTCGGAACGTCACGCACCCGAGGTTCTCCATGGCCCCGAACGCGAAGTCAGGAATGGCGATGTGGTCGATCTTGTCGTGCGGGTAGGCGATGCCGAAGTAGCCGGCCAGGAAGTGCAGGGCGTGCGCCGCGGCCTCCAGCCCGAAGTCGGTCAGGTGCCCCTTTCCCTTGATGGATGCAATGCGAATGGGGACACCGTCGACCACCACCGGATCGGTCTGCTCGAAATGCCCGACGACGAACGCCACCAGGTACGTCGACATCGGCATCGTTTCCGCGAAAGTCACCTGGCGCTTGCCGTTGCCGAGGTCCAAATCTTCCATGACGGCTCCATTGGAGATCGCCGTCAGGTCGCGGTCGACGATCAGGGTGACGGCAAACGTCGCCTTGAAGTCGGGCTCGTCCCAGCAGGGAAAGGCCCGGCGGGCATCGGTCGCCTCGAACTGGGTGGTCGCGATCACTTGGTCCGTGCCGGTCGCGTCACAGAAGGTGCTGCGATAGAACCCGTGCAGCCTGTCGTTGAGCACGCCCGTGAATGTGAGATCGAGCTCCCAGGACCCTGGCTGCGCGGTGCCGACCAGCGCGATCGTCGCCCGCTCCTCAGGTTCGTCGTAGCTCACGCTGCTGGTCAGACGCTCGCCCGCGCTGCTGATGAACTCGGCCGTCAAGATGTCCAGTTCGACAGCGTTGAGCACCACCTTGGTGACCGACTCGGTGACCTTGACCCGAATTCGCGCCTGGCCCGCGAAGGTGGCTCCGCCCAGGTCGGGCGTGAGTGTCAGGTCATAGTGCTCGGGAACAATCGTCCGCGGCAATCGGTAGGGAACCGGATCCGGCACGGTTTTTCCTCCGGTCAAATAGTCGGCCAGGTTTAACCCTACCCATGCTGCGACTACCGTCGTTCCTATGGATCGACCCTTCGACATCATCACCATCGGGCATGCCATCGTCGACGTGCTTGCGCCTTCCTCGGACGAACTTCCCGGTGCCCATGGGATGGAGAAGGGCACCATGACGCTGATCGAAGAAGAACGGGCGACCGAGCTCTACGACGTGCTTGGGCCCGCCATCGAGAGCTCGGGGGGCTCGGCTGCCAACACCGCGGCCGGAATCGCGGCGCTCGGGGGTTCGGTGGCGTTCATGGGCAAGGTCCGTGATGACAAGCTCGGCGAGGTCTTCACCCACGACATTCGTGCGTCAGGAGTGGCCTTCGACGTGCCGGCTGCGACCACCGGGCCGGGCACCGGGCTGTGCCTGATCATGGTCTCGCCCGATGCCCAGCGAACCATGGCGACCTACCTCGGCGCCGGGGCATTCCTCTATCCCGACGACATCGACGCCAACCTGTGCATCGAAGCGAAGGTCGTCTACATCGAGGGTTACATGTGCGGGCTGCACGAGACGGAGTGGAGTGTCAGCAAGGCGGCCGCCGCCTGCCATCTGAAGGGGGGCAGGTTCGCCCTGTCGCTGTCCGATCCGTACTGGGTCGATCTCAAGGCGGCCGCCCTGGGCGCACTGCTCAACGATGTCGACATCCTCTTCGGCAACGAGGAAGAGGTCACGGCTATGACCGGTGCCAATCTGGACCTCGCGCTTGCGGAGCTGGCCCATCGCTGTGAGTTGGTGGTGGTGACGCGCGGCGCCAAAGGGTCACTCGTCGTGGCGAACAACTCGGTCATCGAGGTTCCCGCCCACCCGGTCGAGACGGTCGTTGACACGACCGGAGCCGGGGACCTCTTCGCAGCTGGTTTCTTATACGGCCTCACCCATGACTACGAGCCGGCCGACTGCGCCGAACTCGGCAGCCTGGCGGCCGCCGAGGTGATCGGCCACCTGGGGGCTCGGCCGCAGACCTCACTCAGCAAGCTGGCCGCAGAAGCCGGCCTTCTCCGCTGAGCGCAGTGGTTCCAAGTCAGATCGGGTCGGGCAGCCTCAAGCACGGGACCATACGGCGGTCGGTGTCGCGAATGACATCGGTTTCTGGTAGGGATCCGGGGAACTGGTAGGGATCTGGCACCGCCACCGGGTACCAGATCCCCACCAGAGCCGCAGATCCCTACCAGTTCCTGGCCGGAAGCGGCCCCGGCGCTGCCCGGCCCCGGCGCTCGTCACCAATCGCCCTGCCCCCGCCCTCCCTGCGGCCCCGGCGGCGGCCCCGCGCTCAGCCTCCCCACGCTCGACACCCGCATGCGCGGTGCGGTAGCAGCTACTCGGTTCCTCCCGTGCGGCCAAGCCGGCGGCGGAGCTCGACGTAGACCGTCGTCCCCACGATCGCCTCCAGCTCGTCGCCCAGCGACTCGACGACCGGCCCGTCGCCGACGTAGGCCCGTTCGCCCTCCGTGCAGCACCATGCCATCGTGTCGCCCTCGTCACCCCAGTCGGCTCGGGTCCACGGCCGCACCGTGGCGACCTCGTTGTCATCAGGGCCTGGCTCCCAGTCGACCTTGACGGGCAGCTGCCAGCAGACCGAAGGCTTCCAGTCGATCGGTGACTCACCGGCCTCAAGCGCCGCCACATGCAGCGCACATCCGGCGCCGCCCGCGAAACCGGGTCGGTTCAGAAAGATGCACGCACCATCCACCACCCTGGTCCGGGTGCGGGTCTCGTCACTGAACACGCCGCCATCGGCGGCCGCACCGTGATGCTCGAACACCTCCCCGGACAGCGTCGCCGCCAAGGCGCTGATTCGTCGCGCCTCGTCCACTCCGTCGAGGTCGGCGCCGATCGAACAACACCCGTGGCCCAGTTCCGGGGCCGGGTGAGGCAGGATCCCGAGGCAGCCCCGACCCCAAATACAGGTCCACCGCGACTCCAAGAAGGACCGGTCGAACCGCCAGACCGTCCCGCCATCAGCGATCTCCACGATCGGCGGGTCCATATACCAACACTACGGCCACCCGAAACGAGCACTCGTACCGGGTCAGCTAGCTTCGGGAGACATGGGAAACCCCTGGATGCAGCGGCGGGTTCTCAACTTTGCCCATCAGGGCGGGGCGAGGGAAGGCCCCTCGAGCACGTTGCTCGCCATGCAACAGGCGGTAGGGGGCGGCGCCGACGCCTTGGAGCTCGACGTCCACGCCACCGCCGACCGGCAGTTGGTCGTGTGCCACGACGCGACCGTCGACCGCACCACCGACGGCGCCGGCGCCATTGCCGACTTGACACTGGCGGAACTGGAAGGGCTGGACAACGCCTACTGGTGGGTGCCCGACGAGATCGTCGCACCAGGCCGGGACGACATGGAGTACGTCTACCGGGGCCGGGCCATGTTCGAGACATCGCTGCGGGTGGCCAGCCTCCGCGACGTCCTGGAACAGTTCCGGGGGGTTTTTCTCAACCTCGACATCAAGCAGACAGCGCCCGATGTGGAACCGTACGAGGCGCTGCTCGCCCAGCTTCTCCGGGAGTTCGATCGGGGCGACGACGTGATCGTGGCGTCATTTCACGACGCCGCGACCGACGCCTTCTCGGCCGAGGCGCCCGACCTTCACACCTCATACGGCTCCAACGGGACCGCCATCTTCTGGCAGGCGGTGCGCGACGGCGTGACGCCGCCGCCGGAGCGCCACGTCGCCCTCCAGGTCCCGGCCACCTTCGAGGACATCGTCGTGGTCGACCAGCGTTTCGTGGATGCCGCCCACGAGAACGACGTTGCGGTTCACGTCTGGACGATCGACGAGCCCGACGAGATGGCGCGCCTGATCGACCTTGGCGTCGACGGCATCATGACCGACCGGCCGAGTGTCCTCGACGGCGTCCTGCGCACCAAGGGAGCCGGGTGGACACCCCGAGGCTCCCGCCAGTCCGCCTAGGCTTAGCGGCCCCGGTTGGGCTTGCGGCCGTGGTTGGCCTTGTTGCGGTGAGCGCGGGTCTTGGCCTTCTTGGTTCGCTTGGACACGGCCCGCAACCTACTCGGAACCTAGTTGCTCCGGCACCGGAACTACCCTCGCCGTAATGGAGCGCCTCGGCCTGGTCGGCCTGCCCAACGCCGGGAAGTCGAGTTTGTTCAACGCCCTCACCGGCGGTAACGCCCCCGTCGCGGCCCATCCGTTCTCTACCACCGAGACCACGGTGGGCGTGGCCCAGGTACCAGACGAGCGGTTGCTCGCCCTGGCGGAGATGAGCAAGAGCCGCAAGATCGTGCACACCACCGTCGAGTTCGTCGACATCGCGGGGCTCGTTGCCGGCGCCGCCAGTGGCGAAGGCCTGGGCAACCGCTTCCTGGCGGGCATCCGCGAGGTGGATGCCATCTGCCTGGTGCTGCGGGCGTTCGAGGACGACAACGTGGCAGGCGACGCCGACCCCCTGGCCGACCTGCAGGTCCTCGAGCTGGAACTGGTCCTGGCCGACCTGGCGACCGCCGAGGGGCAGATCGAGAAGCGCCGCAAGGCGGCACGGGCCGACAAGTCGCTCGCGCCGGAGGTGGAGGCGCTGGACGCCGCCATCGCCGAACTGCAGGCGGGCACCCCCATCTACCGCGCGCCGCTTTCTCGAGACCAGCGGGCCGCCCTCCGAACCTTCTTCCTGCTCACCAACAAGCCGGTCTTGGCGGTGGTCAACATCGGCGAGGATCGCATCGGCGACGACGACGCGGTGCTGAAGCCGGTCATCGACGAGCTCGCCGGTGCGGGCGACACCCTGGCCGTCAGCGTGATGCTCGAAGCCGAGACGGCGCAGCTTGACCCGGGCGAACGGGCCGAGCTGCTCGCCGGACTCGGTCTCGGCGAGGGCGCCCTGCCCCGGGTGGCCCGGGCGGCGTACCACCTCCTCGGGCGGCGAACCTTCCTGACCACGGGCGACAAGGAGAGCCGGGCGTGGACCTTTCGGGCCGGGGCCAAGGCGCCCGAATGCGCCGGCGTCATCCACTCCGACCTCCAGCGGGGTTTCATCCGGGCCGAGGTCATTCGGTGGGACGAACTGCTCAAACTTGGGTCGTGGTCGTCAGCCAAGGAGGCGGGCCGTATGCGGGTGGAGGGAAAGGACTACGAGGTGCAGGACGGCGACGTCGTCGAGATCCGCTTCAACGTCTAGATGACCTGGTTGGTCCGAGACGGCGACGTGCTGGCCACCGCCGATGAGGCCACGTCGGTGCCCGACCGGTTGCGGGGCCTGTGGCACCGCCCGGCGCCGATGGGCGCGCTCATCCTTCGCCCCCCGATCGTCCTGCACACCATGGGCCTGCCCTACACCGTCGACGTGGCCTTTTGCGACGACGGCACCGACGGGCGCATGGCGGTGACCGAGACCGTCCGGATGCCGCCGTTTCGTGTCGCCCGGCCCCGCCGGCATACCAAGATGATCGTCGTGGCCGCCGACGGCGCCTTCGAACGGTGGCGCCTGGTGGTGGGCGACGAGCTCGAAATCAGCGGCCGTGCCAACGGAGGCTGACTCCTCCGACCCTGGCCGCATCGTTCTCGTCGGCACGCCCATCGGCAACCTGGGCGACCTTTCGCCCCGGGCCGTTCGGGCGCTGGCCGACGCCGACGTCATCGCCTGCGAGGACACCCGCGTCTCCCGCAAGCTGCTGACCCACGCCGGCATCGCCGGCAAGCGCCTGGTCGCCGTCCATGCCCACAACGAGGCCTCCGCGGCCGACTCCCTCGTCGCCGAGGCGGCGGCCGGCGCCGTCATCGCGATCGTCAGCGACGCCGGCATGCCGGGCATCTCCGACCCGGGCGCCCGTCCGGGGGCGGCCGCCGCCGCGGCCGGCGTCGCCGTCGAAGTGGTCCCCGGCCCCTCCTCGGTGCTGGCCGCCCTCGTCGTGTCCGGGCTCCCCACCGACCGGTTCAGCTTTGACGGTTTCCTGCCCCGAAAGGGTGGGGAAAAGGCGGCCCGGTTGGCTGCCATCGCGACCGAGCCCCGGACCGTCGTGCTGTTCGAGTCGCCTCACCGGATGCGCGCCACGCTGGGAAGCCTGCTCTCGTCGTGTGGTGCGGCGCGGCCGGTTGCGATCGCCCGCGAGCTGACCAAGATGCACGAGGAGGTGTGGCGGGGTTCGCTCGGCCAGGCGGTCGCCTGGATCGAGTCGGTCGAGCCCCGCGGGGAGTACGTGATCGTGGTGGGACCGGCTCCGGTGCCCGATGCGGCGACGCGGGCGGCGGCGGTCGACGACGAGGCGATCGCCTTGGCGCTGGCCCGGCG
>JAUTXM010000091.1 GCA_030838025.1 Acidimicrobiaceae bacterium | reverse complement strand
CGGTGACGAAGATGTGCTTCGCCATCAATCCTCCTCCCGTCTCGAACCTGTGGACGCCAACGGGGGCGGCCAAACCAGCTTACCGCGGGTCTCGGGGCCGCCCGGCGGATGCCCCGAGCTCGCGATAGCGGGCCAGCGCCTCCTCCCGCTCGACGGCGTGGTCGACGATGGGCGCCCGATACCCCGCGGGCAGCCCCCGGCGGGCGCGCCACGGCTGGTGCACCTCAGGATCCGCCAGGCTGCGCAGCTCCGGGACGGAGCCACATCACCGAGGCCGCCATGTCCGGGACTTACGGAACCTGGAGGCGTCCCGGATGAGCCGGCTCATACATCAGGCTCCAACCTCCGAAGTCACAGGAGGGCGGTGCGCGTCGCGCGAGGCCTGCTACCTCCTTGTTGGGCCAGGGCCAGAAGCTCTTCGGCATGGCGCCGCGCCGCGGCGCTATCGGGTTGACCCGACAGCATGCGGGACAGTTCGACCACGCGGGCCGTTTCGTCCAGTCGCTGGACCTTAGCGACCGTTCGGCCGTCGATCTCATCCTTGTAGACGGCGATTTGTTGGTCGGCAAACGCGGCCACTTGCGGGAGGTGGGTGACGACCAGCACCTGGTGGTGGCGTGCCAAGTCGGCCAGTGCCCGGCCTACCGCCAGCGCGGCCTCGCCACCTACGCCGGCGTCAACCTCGTCGAATACGAGCGTGGCAGCCCCGCGATCGGTCGCGCCACCGGTTGGTCCATCGGTTGGTCCATCGGTTGGTCCAATCCCACCGAGGACCAGCCGGACGGCGAGCATGGTCCGAGCCAGCTCACCACCCGATGCCACCTTGCTCAGCGGTCGTGCCGCCTCGCCGGGGTTGGCGCTGAGCAGCCAGCTGACGTCCTCACCGGCACGGTCGTCACCCACCACGACCTCGAGGCGGGCCTTGGGCATCGCCAGGGTTCGCAGTTGGCGCTCGATGGCTGCCGCCAGCTGGGGGGCCGCGGCTCGACGTTGATGCCCGACCGACGTTTCGGCATCGGCCAGGTCCCGGGCCGCCTGGTCCCGGGCTTGTTCCAGGTGCGACGCCTGCTGCTCATACGAATCGAGTTCCGCCAGACGCAGGCGGGCGGACTCGCCGTAGTCCAGGACCTCCGCCAACGTCTCGCCGTATTTACGACGCATCTGGCGCAGGAGCTGGCGCCGGTCACGCACCGCGGCCAGGCGAACCGGGTCGTCCTCCAGGCTCTCGGTCAGGGAACACAGGTCACTCGCGATGTCACCGAGTTCGATGGCGACCGCACGGAGGCGCTCATGCACGGCAGCCATCGGAGAATGCCCGGCCAACAGGGCGATCACGGCGCCCAAGGCGTCGGTCGCCCCACCATCGCCGCTCAGCGCAGCCTCGCCCGCGGCCGCAGCGTCACGGTGCGCCCGGGCGTCGGCCAGGCGTTCCTCCTCCAGCGCCAGCTGGTCGTCCTCGTCGGCTGCGACGACCTTGGTCCCGTCGATCTCGGCCACCTGGAAACGCAACATGTCCTGCTCGCGGGCTCGGCTGGCAGCATCGCCGCCCAGACGGTTCAACCCCTCGACCGCATGGCGTCTGGCGCGCTTGGCGTTGGCAACCGGTTGCGGGTCGATCTGGGCGAAGGCGTCGAGACCGGCGCGCTGGGCGGCCGGCGACAGGAGCGATTGGTGGCTGTGCTGCCCGTGAAGGTCCACGAGTGCGCCCGCCGCCTCGTCGAGCGCCGACAACGGCGACATACGACCGTTGATGTAGGCCCGCGACCGGCCTGACACCGGGACGGTTCGGGCGAGAACCAGGTCGTCGCCGTCGTCGCGGCCTCCTTCCCCGCGCGCGAATCGACCTTCGATGACGGCTTCGGTGGCACCCGGCCGGACCAGGACGGGATCGGCCCGACCCCCCAACAGAAGCTCGATGGCTTCGACGACGAGGGTTTTCCCAGCCCCAGTTTCTCCGGTCAAAGCGATCATCCCGGGCCCGAGCACCAGACCCAGATCAGCGATGACTCCGAGTTCCTTCACCCGTAGTTCGACCAGCATCAGCTGTCCGCCGACCCGAACTTCTGCCTGAGGACACGATGGAAATCCCGGCCCCCGAAGTCGACAAAGCGAGCATCGTGGTCGCCCGCTCGGAAATGCACCACGTCGCCGGCCGCCAGGCATCCCAGGCTCTTGCCGTCGACGACAAGTTCGGTGGGCAGCTCGCCCAGGACTTCGAAGGTGATGTCCTCGTCCTCGGCCAGCACGAGCGAGCGGTCGAAGAGCATGTGGGCCGCGACCGGGGTCATGAGCAGCAGGCGGGTCCGGGGAGACGCGATGGGACCCCGAGCGGAGAGGTTGTACGCGGTGGAGCCGGTCGGCGTGGCCACGATCAGGCTGTCGGCGGAATACGTCAGGAACGGCGACCCGTTCAGACACACCGCCAGGCGAACGGTATGGCCGGAGGAGGTGCGTTGGAGGACCGCGTCGTTGAGTGCCACGGTGGTGTGGGGCTGGATGTCGGCCGACCGCGGTCGGACCTCGACCGACAGGGTCATGCGCTCCTCGAGCTGGTACTCGCCGGCGAGGAACAGTTTGAGCGCATGGGTGAGATCGGCCGGCGTGACCTCGGTAAGAAATCCGAGATGGCCCACGTTGACGCCAAGGACGGGTACGCCGAAGGGTGACACCAGGCGAACAACCCGCAGCATCGTGCCATCGCCACCCAGGCTGACAGCCAGGTCCAGCTGCTGCCGGTCGGGGTAGTCATCGGTGAGAACCGTGGCCTGGTGGCCCTCTGCGATGAGCCATCCCGCGGTACCGGCCGCCAGAGCCATCGCTTCCACGCGATACGGGTGAGGAAACAGTCCGATCGTTGCCATCATCTGTGTCCCATGCCGTGAGCCGCGGCGGCCGTGGCGACGACGGCTTCGACGAGGTCGTCCGCCTCTTCGCGGCGGTCGGATGGGTTCTTGACGTGCGGCTGGAAATGGGCCAGGAACTCGACGTTGCCATCGGCGCCGGTCACCGGGGAGACCATGAGGCCCATCATCGCGGCTCCCTGGTCATTCAGCGCGCCAATCGCGCGGCGGAGGGTGTCCGACCAGACGGCGGGGTCGCGGATGACACCGCGTCCAACTGATGCCGCCTGCCGTCCCGCTTCGAACTGGGGCTTGATCAGCACGACGATCTCGGTGCCCGGAGCGCTCAGGCGCTTCACGAGCACGGGCGCCACGGTGCGAAGCGAGATGAAGGAAAGGTCGGCCACGATTACCTCGAATGGCGACCCACCCACCTGGTCGACGGTGACGTGGCGGAGGTTGGTGCGCTCCCGCGAGTCCACCCTGGGATCGGCGGCCAGTCGCTCGTGCAACTGGCCGCGGCCCACGTCGATCGCGACGACACTGGCCGCGCCGCGCTGGAGGAGGCAGTCGGTGAAGCCGCCGGTCGAGGCGCCCGCGTCGAGGGCTCGCCGGCCTTCGACGTCGATGGCGAAGCGATCGAGAGCCGCGTCAAGTTTCCGGCCGCCGCGGCTGACGAAGCGCGGCGGTGGTCCCGCGAGGGTGACCGGGTCGGCCGGGTGGACCAGGCGGGACGCTTTCTCGGCCACCGCGCCGCCCACGAGCACCTCACCTGCGGCGACCGCCGCCTGGGCCTGTTCGCGGCTTGTGACGAGGCCACGTCGGACAAGTTCGACGTCCAGCCGTCGCCGGCCGCTCATTTGTCCGGCTGGTGGTTAGGAGGCGTCAGAACCGGTCGGCCCGGCCGCCGGCGCCTCCGGCGTTGTGGTGCCCGCGTCGCTGGTTGCAGCGACGTCGGGCGCGGCGGTGGCGGATGGAGAAGGCGTGGTACCGCTCTTT
>JAUTXM010000447.1 GCA_030838025.1 Acidimicrobiaceae bacterium | reverse complement strand
GCGTGACCTACCGCGAGACGGCCCTGCTGATCGATGTGAACGCGGCGTCGCAACTTGAACTGCAGCGCATCGCCACCGTCGTGGCCCACGAGACGGCCCACATGTGGTTCGGCGACCTCGTGACCATGAAGTGGTGGAACGGCATCTGGCTCAATGAGGCCTTCGCCACCTTCATGGAACTGTTGACTGTCGACGCCTTCCGTCCGGACTGGGAGGTGTGGGTCACCTTCGGCATCGGCCGGGCCGCCGCCATGATGACCGACGGCCTCACGAGCACCCGGCCGGTGGAGTTCGCAGTCGGCAGGCCGTGTGAGGCGGAAGGGATGTTCGACATCCTCACGTACCAAAAGGGTGCCGCCGTCCTCAGGATGCTCGAGCAGTACCTAGGACCTGAGCCCTTCCGCCAGGGCATCTCCCGCTACCTGACGGAGCATTCCTACGGCAACACCGAAACGACCGATCTCTGGGACGCCATCGAAGCCGCGTCGGGTGAGCCGGCCCGGGCCGTCATGGATTCATGGATCTACCAGGGCGGATATCCCCTGGTCTCGGTGGGCGTCTCGCCCGACGGCGAATACCTCACGCTCAGCCAGCGGCGGTTCCTGTACCGCGGCGACGACAACGCCGAGCGGTGGCAGGTGCCGATCAACCTGCGGCTGTCAGCGGGTGGCCAGGTGAAGACCGCACGGGTGTTGCTGACCGAGGAGTCCACCGAGGTGGCGGTCCCCGGACCGCTCGACTGGGTCGTGGTCAATGCGGGCGCATGGGGCTTCTATCGGGTCCGCTACGAGGAGTCGCTGTTGCAGCGGCTCCGGGCGGTCATGCCTGAGCAGCTGTCGCCCCTCGAACGCCTTACCCTGGTGAGCGACACCGCCGCGTCCATGCTGGCCGGCCACTCGCCGGTCACCGACTTCCTGTCGCTCGTCGAGCAACTGCCATCCGAGCGCGATCCCGATGTCTGGGGCGCCGGTCTGGGACCGCTCGGTCTGATGGACCGGATCTTGGCCGACGCCGACCGGCCACTCATCCAGGCGTTCGTGCGCCGCATCACCCGCCCGCTTCTCGACGAACTCGGTTGGGACCCAGCCGCGGGCGAACCGGAACGCACCGGCACGCTCCGAGCCCGGCTCCTCTCGGTCGTCGGGACCCTCGGCGCCGACGCTGGCGTGCGGGAGGAAGCCCGATCACGCCTGGAGCTGTACTTCGCCAACCCCAGCACCCTTGCGCCGGACCTGGTCACCGCCGTCGTCACGATCGTCGCCTATTCCGGGGGCGAGGACGAATACCAGTTGATGTACGAGCGCTTCCGCGCAGCTTCCACGCCCCAGGACCAGGTCCGGTTCCTGTATGCCCTGGCAGCACCGCAGGTCCCGGAACTGCTGAGCCGGACCCTCGAACTCTGCCTGAGCAGCGAGGTCAGGACTCAGGACGCGCCGTATGTCATCGGGTCGGTCCTGGCGTCGCGGGCGGGTGCCCGGCTGGCGTGGCCGTTCATGGAGCAGCATTGGGAGACCATCTGCTCGCGGTTCCCCGGTAACAGTATCCCGCGCATGCTGGAGGCCATGTCCTCGGTGACCGACGCCGGGCTGGCTCGGGACATTCACGCCTTTCTCGCCACGCATCCGGTGCCCCAAGAGACGCTCGTCGCTCAGTCACTCGAAAAACTCGACAACAGCGTCGCCTTTGCCGAGCGTGTGGCTCCCGACCTGCCGGACGCACTCCAGAAGTCCTGACGCTCCCGACGGTTCCGACCGCGCGGCGAAGCCTGACTGCTGTGCCTGCTGTGACTGCCGCGATGACGCGCCCTCGGGAGCACGTTCAACGGTGCCCGTGATCTCGGTCGCCTCGGCGTTTTCGGCTGCTCCGCCAATCGAGGTGTTCTCGGTCGAGGACACGGCGGTGCAGGTCGTCTGGCATTGCCTGCCGGCTCCCCACGTGTCCCTGGAAATTGGTGACCAGGTGCATGACGTGGTGGCGTCACCGCCCGCGGTATTGCGTCGCCGCGAGCGCCGGCCGGTCCCCCTCCATTTGCCACCGGGAGCGATGGGCGGGCCGGGCGCGGTCATTTTCGACGGTCTCAGCCCCGCCACCAGTTACGACCTCACCGTCAGTGGCCCAGGCGTGCCCCGGCGCTTAGTGGAGAAGGTGAAGACCCTACGGCCCCCGCCGGGTCGCCTGCTCGATGCCTTCGCCACCATCAACGACCTGCACCTGGGAGAGTCCGGTTTCGGTCCGAGCCACGACATCGAAGAAGCCTGGCCCCTGCCCGCGGGTCGCCGGCCTTACACCTGGCGCTGCATCGACGCGGCTATCGAGGAAGCGCTCCACTGGGGAGCCCGGGCGCTGGTCGTCAAGGGCGACATGACCTCCGACGGTGTGGCGGCGGAGTTCCACGAGATGGGCGAGCTCCTTGGCCGGATCCGAGTTCCGGTGATGGCGACCTTCGGCAACCACGAGTTCCACGACATCGAAACCGACGGCCGGCCGATCCTCGAGCACTACGGCATTCACGTGCCCAGGGAACCGTGGGCGCGCGACCGCGACGGCATCCGCCTCGTGTTCGCACTGACGCCACGCCCGGGCCGGCGCTCGGGTGAGATCGACGACCGCCAGCGGGCCCGCCTGGTCACCCTCGCCGCCGAAGCACCCGGGCCGGCCTTCCTGGTCCTGCATCACCAGCCCCAGCGGTGGGCGTGGCCGACCGAGTACCCGCCAGGAATCGGGGGCCACCAGGCCCGCACCTTTCTCGACGAGCTGGCGGAAGCCAACCCCGCCAGCTTCGTCGCCAGCGGCCATACCCATCGCCACCGCCGGCGCCGCCACGGCCCGATCGAAGTGGTGGAGGTTGGTTCGACCAAGGACTACCCCGGGACGTGGACCGGCTATGCGGTCCACGAAGGCGGAATCCGCCAGGTAGTGCGACGGATCGCGGTGCCCGACGTCATCGCCTGGACCGAAACCACCGCCCGAGCTATCGGCGGTGTCTGGGGCCGATGGTCACCGGGTCGGCGCGACGACCGCTGCTTCACCCACCGGTGGCCGGCCCGTCACTAATTCGGCCGACAGCCTGCATCGGGCGCCGTGCTGAGGCGCCGAACCCGTTACGCGCCCAACGGTCAGGCCCCACCGTTGGGCGCTGCGCTGACCGCCCCCCCACCCACGGCCCCGCCTGCGGGGCCACCCGCACCACCACCCACGGCCCCACCCGCACCGCTACCCGCGGAGTCACCCCTTGGGGCGCCGCCTGCCGGCCCACCCGCTCTGCCACCCACGGCCCCGCCTGCGGGGCCACCCGCACCCCCACCCACGGCCCCGCCTGCGGGGCCGCCCGCGCCGCTACCCGCGCCGCCGCCCCTTGGGGCACCGCCGTGCCCACCGAGGGCCTCGATGCGGGCCTGGACCCGGGCCAGGCGTTGGCTGGCCAGTCCGTGGAGCAACTCGGCTCGCTCGTACAGGTCGGCCGCCTCCTCGATACCGATCTGCCCGGAGGCGAGACGATCGGTGAGGAGTTCCAGAGCGGCGACAAGCTCTTCGAAGCTCAGTTGCTCCGGGTTCTGGTCAAAAGGGTCCATACCTTGCCTCATGCCGTCAACCACTGGCCACCTGCTCGACTCGCGCTCTCATCCGCCCGGACGCGACTTGCACATCGATCAGCGCACCGGGCATCACCTGGTCGGCCCGGCGAATGACCCCACCGGTCGAATCTCGCGCCACGGCATAGCCTCGTTCGAGTACTCGCTGCGGCGACAGGGCCTGGAGATGGCGGCCGTCGGCTTCAAGGCGTCCCTGGGCGCGGGCCAAGCCGTCATGCACCCCTCGGCGCCATTCGAGGGCGCCCAATCGGGCCCGACCGCTGTCCAACGCCCGACGGGCGGGACCATGGAAATCGATCGACGCCAGCCGCCGCGATGCCTCGGCCGCCCGTCCGCTCGGATGGACCCACGCCAGCCGATCGCCGAGACGGTCGAGGCGGGCGCACGCCAGCCCGGCGCCTTGGCGAACGGCGCGGCCCGTGTCGATCGACGCCAGCCGCCGCGCCCCCGCCTCGATCCGGCGCTCGAAGGCCACGGCGGCGGCCGCCCGCCGTGCCGCCAGCAAGAGCTCCAGTGCCTGGCGATCGGGCACCACGGCGGCCGCAGCCGCCAGCGGTGTGGCGCAACGCAGGTCGGCGACCTCGTCGCACAGCGGACGGTCCCCCTCGTGGCCGATGGCCGAGACGACCGGTACCCGGCAGTCGCACACCGCCCGGCACAGCTCCTCGTCGCTGAAAGGCAGCAACTGGGTCGCGTCGCCGCCTCCCCGAGCCAGGACGATGACGTCCACCTCGTCGTCGGACGCCAGCCGTGCGAGGGCGTCCATAATCGACAGGGCTGCCGAGGGTCCCGAGAGGAACGTCTCGACGACCCGCAGCGGATAGCCAGGAAAGCGCGCCACCACCACCGACTCGATGTCCTTGCGAACGGCGGAGTCCGCGCCGCACACCACGCCGATGAGCCGAGGTAGGAGGGGGATGGGCCGCCTGGGCCGGTCGAGCAGGCCGTCTACTTCAAGGCGGCGGCGGGCCTCGGCGATCATGGCGGCGACGGCACCGTCGCCCACGGGCGTGACCGCCTCGGCGACCAACTGCAGCTCGCCTCGCTCGCTGATCCAGCTCACGGCGCCAACCACGCAGACCCGCTCGCCGGCAATCGCCCGGCAGCGGGCCGCTCGGCCCTGCGGGCAGGTCACGGTCATCTGGGCGGCCCGGTCACGCAGCGTGAAATAGATGCGCCCGGCGCCGGTGCGGGTCGGCCGGTAGACCTCTCCTTCGACCGAGACCCGACCCACTGGTGCCAGTGACCGGGCGATCTCGCCCGCCAGCCGAACCAGCGTGACCGTCCGAGGGCCGCTCGGACTCACGGGGAACATCGGGAGGGTCATGGCGAGGCGAGGCTATCGCCCACGTGTGTCCGGAACTGCGGACAGCGGGGCCGCAATAGACGGGACGGGGCACCAAGGAGAGAACCTGTTGCCCGGGAGATACCTTCCCTCCGCTGTTCGCTCACCCCCCGACACCGGCACCAAAGACAGAACCGGGTGCCCAGCGGGCCGTCGCAAAATAGCAAGGCCAACCAGGACGGGTCGATGGTCCGGCGACGGGGATGTGCTCGATCGGTCGGATCCCCGCGGACACATTGTCAGCGGAGCGTGGATCGCGTTGACCGCTACACCTACGCAGGAACAGTGGGTGCGGGCCTCGGACCGGGGGTTTTTCCTCGACAAACCCACAGCAGGTG
>JAUTXM010000518.1 GCA_030838025.1 Acidimicrobiaceae bacterium | reverse complement strand
CGATACCAGCACTACTGAGTCAGGGGCCACGTCGAGGCGAAGTGTGATCTCAAGGGTGCGTGACACCCGGGTGGAGCGCGCTACGCCAGCTTCGGACGCTGCTGGTTGGCACGTTTCCCCCGACCGGGATGGTCCGGTCGCCGGTCCTGGAATCGGGGGGAGTCTGGGGAGTTTTCTGAAGAACTCTGGGCCCTCGCGCTGCGCCGTGGATTCGCAGATCAGCGCGGGTTGGCAGAAGCGACGCTCAGTCGGGACCTTCATGGGCGTCGTCGGCCGCAGCTGTCTCGGCCTCGTCGGGCGTCCTGTCGTCGGGAGGGTCTAGCGACTCCTGGACGTCGGGCGGCGGTCCTGGCTCTTCGTCAGCTTGGGGCACTGACCCTCCGTTCTGCGAGTTGCAACTCAGACTACTTGGGGGCGGCGGGCACGCCAGTGGCGCTCGCCCGCACGACCTCGGCCTTGCTCAAGGCGAATACCCCGACGGTCATCAACACCAAACCGATCCCCTCGACCGTCGTCGGTACTGGACCGAACCGCACTCCTTCGCCGAAGAGGAACGCACCGATCATGATGCTGACGACGGGGTCGACGACGGTCAGCACTGGGAGAGACGCGTCGAGTTCGTCGGCCTGAAAGGCGCTTTGAGCCATCAACATGCCGAGCACGCCCGCTCCCGCGAGGACGTACAACTCCCAGCTTTCGAAGAGATTCTCGATACCCCCGTCGAGGAGATGGGCCACGGCCTTGGTCAGGGCCGCCGTGACGCCGTAGTTGACGGCGGCCGCCGCCGCGAGCAGTGCGGCCCGCCGCCGGCTCCCGCCGCCGCGGGAACCGATCAGCAGCCCGGCGATGACGACGCCGGTGACCACGAACAGAATGATCCAGTCCCGGTTGGCCACCTCGGCGTGGCCCTTCCCGGGAGAGGCCATGATGAGGAAGGTGCTGAGGCCCACCACGACCGCCCCCGCACCCCACCAATCGCGCCTCGTCATGCGGCCGCCAGCCAGCCAGGCGCCGAGCGGCAGGGCAAACAGCAGGCCGCACACCAGAAGTGGCTGAACCAAAACGAGCGAGCCGTGGCCGAGCGCAATGAACTGCAGGGCATACGCCAGGCCGTCGAAAGCCAATCCGAGCAGCCAGATCCGGCTGCGGATTAGCCGGGCCAGGAGCCCCAACCGCATGGCGGCGCCCGACGGTTGGACAATGGCCGCTCGATGCTGCAACACCGACGCCAGCGCGTACAGCAGCGACGACGCCAGCGCGCAGGTCACGGCCAGAGCCACCGCCCGACGGTACTACTGGGGCACTCCCGGGTAAGGAGGCTCGTAATGAAGGCGACCCTGCGGAAGATCGATCGGTTCCAGAAGCGCCATCGGAGGCTGGCGCTGGCCGTCGGCGTCGTCAAGAAGTACGGCGACGACCGGGGCGGCTACCTGGCGGCGCTGATCGCGTACTACGGCTTCCTGTCGCTCTTCCCGCTGCTGCTGCTGTTCTTCACCGTGACCAGCTACGTCCTCCCGCACTACCCGGGTGCCCAGACATCGCTGACCAATTCGGTGATCGGTGAGTTTCCCGTCATTGGCCCGCAGCTGCGCCAGAACGCCGGCCACCCGCTGCACGGCAGCGCACTGGCCCTTGTCTTCGGTGTCCTCGGTCTGGCGTGGGGCGCGCTCGGCGTGAGCCAGATCCTGCAGGAGACGATGTACCAGGTATGGGATGTACCCCGGAAGATCCGGCCCAGCTTCGTGTCGCGCATCGTGAAGGGTCTCCTGCTCTTCGGCCTGCTCGGCGTAGGCGTCGCGGGCACGACGGTGGTGGCCAGCCTCGGGTCGGTGCTCAACTGGGGGCCGTTCGGATCGGTTCTGGCTGCCCTACCGGCGGCGGTCGTCAACGTCGCGGTGTTCTACTTCATGTTCCGGATCCTGTCGCCGCCCGATGTCAAGAAGAGAGCTCTGCTGCCAGGCGCCGTCATGGCGGGTATCGGGTGGCAGGTGCTCCAGACGGTCGGGGTCAATCTGGTGAGCCACCAGCTGCGCCACGCCAGCCAGGTGTACGGGGTGTTCGGATTCACCCTGGCTTTGCTCTCGTTCCTCTACCTGGCGGGACAGCTCACGGTATATTCCGCCGAACTGAATGTCGTCAAGGCCCGGCGCCTCTGGCCCCGCAGCCTCCTCCCCGAGGACGACGAGGTACCGGCGGACCGACCCGACAAGCCAGCCCAGCCGCCGGGGACGTCGGGGCCGTCGGGGCCCCGCCCCCAAACAAGGCCTCATTGGTCGACGGACTCGGAGACCCAGGACGAGGCAAACGGAAACTCACCCCGCAAGCTGGTGAGCTTGATCAATATCAGGCGGTCCGATTCTGAGGCGTCCGTGACCTAGTGTCACCGCGGTGACGCGCCTGGTACGGACGCTCACCGTGATCCTCGGTGTGCTCATTGCCCTCAGTGTCGCGGCCTTCGCCTTGGTCCGGGTGCACGGGGGCAGCACAGACGCGACTGCCACCGCGACCGTTACACCGGGCACCTCAGCGACCGGCCCATCCACGGGCACGGTCGGCGCGGGACCGGCGACTGCCCCTGACCCGACCGACGGGAGCGCCGTTGCCCCAGGTTCGACCACTGCGCCTGGGTCCTCCACGTCCGGGGTGCCGAGAACAACGGCGGCCGCTCCCACCACGGCTGCCCCTTTACCCCCTATGGCCGCTCTGACCGCCTAACTCGTCGGCGCGGTGGTGTGCACCACCACCTGCCTGAGCGTCGAGGACGGCAGCGGTCGGATCCTGTACCAGCACCAACCCGACGCCCCGCTCATCCCTGCTTCGACCCAGAAACTGCTGGTCGCCGAGGCCGCCCTCGCCACACTCGGGCCTAACTACCGCTTCACCACCTCGGTCAAGGCGCCCGCCGCGCCGGTGAAGGGCCAGGTCGCCGCCCTGTGGCTGGTCGGCAACGGCGACCCGCTGCTCGCCACGCCGGAGTTCATTGCTTCGACCGTCGGGCGGGTTCGGGTGGCGGACTACCCGTGGACGCCGCTGGTCAGCCTGGCCGAC
>JAUTXM010000517.1 GCA_030838025.1 Acidimicrobiaceae bacterium | reverse complement strand
CACGCCCGCGAAGCGCTGGGCGGGGGGCGCGTTCCAGGGCCGGGCTTCGGTGTTGAAGAAGAACGGGCTCTCGTCGCGGTCCCAGTAGCCGTTGGGCTGGTCCAGTTGGCCGGTGGGGGGGCGGACGCCGCTGTACAGCGACCGGGCGACCTTGATGATCCCGGCCAGGCCGGCGGCGCACTTGGTGTGGCCGATCTGGGATTTGACCGAGCCCAGGGCGCAGGTGCCGGGGGCGGCGCCCGACTCGGTGAACACCTCGGTCAGCGTGGCCAGCTCGGTGCGGTCGCCCACGACGGTCCCGGTGCCATGCGCCTCGACCAGCCCGACCTGGGCGGGCGAGACGCCGGCCATGCGGTAGGCGCGCTGCAACGCTCGTCGTTGCCCCTCGGGGCGGGGGGCGGTGAGGCCCAGGCTGCGGCCGTCGCTCGAACCCGCGATGGCCTTGACCACGGCGTACACCCGGTCGCCGTCGCGCTCGGCGTCGGCCAGGCGCTTCAGCACCACGCAGGCCACGCCTTCGCCCAGGGCGATGCCGTCCGCGTGGGCGTCGAAGGTGCGGCAGTGGCCGCTCGGCGACAGGGCGTGGACCGATGCGAAGAGGAGGAAGTCCTGCAGGCCGTTGTGCACGTCGGCCCCGCCGCACAGGACCATGTCGCTGGTCTGGGCGCGGAGCTCCTTGCAGGCCACGTCGAGGGCCGCCAGCGAGGAGGCGCAGGCCGCATCGACGGTGTAGTTGGAGCCGCCCAGGTCCAGGCGGTTGGCGATGCGCCCCGCGATCACGTTGGAGAGCACGCCGGGAAAGGAGTCCTCGTTGAGCGACGGCAGGTGGGCGTCGAGTTCGGCGGGGAGGGGCCCGAGGTAGGACTGGTGCAGCGCCCGAAAGCCGTACGCCCCGGCCAGATCGGTGCCCGCCTCGGCGCCGAAGACGACCGAAGTGCGCTCCCGGTCGAACTGGCGGGCGCGGTAGCCGGCGTCGGAGAGGGCGCGCGCCGCCACTTCCAGGGCCAGGAGCTGGGACGGGTCGATGGAGGTGAGCGACGAAGGCGGGACGCCGTAGGAGAGGGCGTCGAAGGGGACGTCGGGGAGGAACCCGCCCCACTTCGAGGGTGTCCGGTGACCGGCGCCCTGGGTGACGGCGGCGGGGTCGTAGTAGATGTTGGTGTCCCACCGTTCGGCCGGAACCTCGGTGACGGCATCCACGCCGGCGACGACATTGGACCAGTAGCGGTCGGTATCGCCCGCCTCGGGGAAGACGCACGCCATGCCGACGATCGCGATCTCGAACGGATCGGACTCATCGGCGTCCTCGGTGTGAGCATCGGCGCTGGCGGCGGCGGTCTCGGTGGCTGCGGTGGCGGCGAGGAACTCGGTGGCGCCGTCGCTCACCTGGCGGTGGAGTTCGGCAACGGTCGTCGTGGTCGTGCGGAGGGTTGCGACCTCGCCGATCATGACCATGCCCTGGCGCCGTTGGTCGTCCTCGCTGACCTCGACCAGTCCCCGTGTGCCGTCGCCGTCGGCGCGCTTGAGGCCCTTGCTGGCCAGGCGGAGGCGGCCCAGGTTGAGCTGCTCCAACTCGGCCCACATCTCCTGCTGGGTGGCGCCATTGGCCTGGAGGCGCTGCTTGGTTTCCCGGAAGGCCTGGACGTACTCGGTGTCGACGCAGCGGGTGGCGTGGCCGGGCGAGGTCTCGAGGAGGACCGTCTCGTCGCACCCGATGGCCGCCGCCTGGAAGCCGGTGACGATGGCGCCGCTGGCCACTGCCTCGGCGGTGAACAGGTAGGCCGTGCCCATCAACACGCCGATCTTGGCGCCCGCTGCGGCGAGCGGGCCTGCCATGGCTGCGACCATGGCGGCGGAGCGCTCGTCGTGGATCCCGCCCGCGAACAGCACGTGGAGCTCGTCCTCGTGGCCGAAGGCCAGGAGCCGCTCGATCTGGGACTCCCACAGGGCGAAGCTGGAACGCGGGCCGACGTGGCCGCCGCATTCCCGGCCCTCGAAGACGAATTTGCGGGCGCCGTCGTTCAGGAAACGGTCGAGCAGGCCGGGGGAGGGGACGTGCAGGAAGGTGTCGATGCCCGCCGCCTCGAGCGGTGCCGCCTGCGAGGGGCGGCCACCGGCGATGAGGGCGCACGGGGGGCGGATGTCGTGGACGACCGCCAGCTGGGTTTCCCGCAGTTCGGCGGGGACGAAGCCGAGGATGCCGACGCCCCAGGTGCGGCCTTGCAGCAGGGCCGAGGTCTCTTCGAGCAGCGCCCGAACCTCGTCGCCGCCCATCAGAGCCAGTGCCAGGAACGGCAGGCCTCCCGCCTCGGCGACCGCCAAGGCGAAGGCGGCCCGGTCACTGACCCGGGTCATCGGTCCCTGGGCGACGGGGACGGTCAGGCCCCGGGCGGTGGCGAACGGCGAGTTGGCGGCGAGGGGCGTCGTGTCGCGTGCGGCCGCCAGGTGCTCGGTGATCGAGCGGCGGATGGCGGCCACCACGGCGCCTGCGGTCGGGTGCGCTTCCGCCAGCGAGCGGGCGAAGGCCCCGTCCTGGCCGACGGGCAGGAGTTGGTTGCGCAGGTCCCGCGCACCCAGCCTCGGGGCGATGTCAGCGGGCGTCGAGGGAGGGGCGGGGAGGGTGGCGCCGTTGCCACCCTTTTCCCCGCCGTCCGTTCCCTCACCCGCAACCGGGAGATCGGGTCGGGTGTACACCCGGTGGCCGCCGATCACGATGGTCTCGCTGCCGTCCATGGAGCGGATGGCTGATTGAATTTCGGCCGGAAGGGCGGATTCCTTGACCAGCGCCAGCTGGGCGTCGAGGACGACGCCGGCCGCGCCTCCGGCGATGGCGGCGGCGGCGGTGTGCAGTCCGATGCCGCCGGCCGACCAGACGGGAAGATCGATGGTGGGCTCCGCGAGCAGTTGTTGGAGCAACACGAAGGCGGTGGTGTCACCGATCGGGCCGCCGGACTCGGATCCCTTGGCGATGAGCCCGTGGGGGCGGCCGTGAGCTCCTGCTTGGGTGCTGGCTTGGGTGCTTGCCTGGGTGGTTGCTTGGGCTCGGGCCTCGGTCAGGCTCGTGACCTCGACC
>JAUTXM010000515.1 GCA_030838025.1 Acidimicrobiaceae bacterium | reverse complement strand
CCCAGGTTTCTGACCGTGATGGCATACGGGAGCGGATCACCGGCCGCCACGGACGTGCGCCCGTCATCGATGGCGATGTTGAGCTGTGGAGAAGGCGCCGCCACGACGGTGGTCTCTACCGAAGCCTGGGGCTACGTCGTCAGGCGGGTGTGGGTCAATGGTGATGCGCAGGTCGGGCGTTCACGCTGGAATCCATACCGCAGGGGCCGTCGTCAGCGCACGCTTCGCACTCCAGTTCGAGCGTGACGTGCGCGAGGGAGAATGCGACGCCGACCGCCGCCTTCAGGCGTTCCCCCACCGCTTGGGCTTCCTCCAAGCTGGGGTGGCCTTCGAGGACGACGTGGGCCGAAAGCGCCCGAACCTCCGACGAAAGGCTCCACACGTGCAAGTCGTGGACCGTCTCGACCCCGTCGACACCGGCCATCGTCACGGTCAGGCGGTCGAGGTCGATGTCTTTGGGTGTCGACTCCAGCAGCACCTCGACCGCCTGACGGACCAGGCGGAAGGCTTCCACCGCGATCAAAACCCCGATCGCCATCGACACCACCGGGTCCAACCACAAGAAGCCACCACTGAGCACGATGACCAGACCGGCCAAGGCAACCCCGAGCGATGCCACGGCGTCGCCTGCCATATGCAGCAGGGCGGATCGCATGTTCAGATCCGAGCCGTGCCCGCGAAGGGCCAGCGCCGCCGCCGCGTTGACCACGAATGCCGCCAGGGCGACGGCGACCACCACGCCGCCCCGAACGGGCTGGGGGCGGGCGAGTCGGTGGAAGCCCTCGAAGAAGATGAGGGAGGTCGCCGCGAGGATCAGGCCGGCATTGCCGAGGGCGGCCAGGATGGTCCCCCGGTGGTAGCCGTAGGAACGCTCGGCGGTGGGAGCTCGACGGGCCCAGCGCACTGCGACAAGCGAGACGACTACTGCGGCCACGTCGCTCAGATTGTGACCAGCGTCGGCGAGCAGGCCCAACGAGTGGGCCACCACGCCGAACGCAACTTGGCCCAGCACCAAGACGATGTTGAGGCCCAGGGCGACGGCAAGCCGTCGGGAACGGCTCATGGGGCAGCGGTGGGCCCAGGGCTGTCGGCATGGCGGACGTGCTCGAGGGCCACGTCGAGCAGCATGCGGACATGGCCGTCGCGCAGCGAATAATGCATCATCCGCCCCGCTCGGCGGGCCTTGACCACGTGATGGGCCCGCAGTAGCCGGAGGGCATGCGAGGTGGTCGACTCAGCCATGTCCGCCGAGGCGGCAAGGTCGCACACGCACAACTCCCCGCCCTCGAGCAGGCTGGCCAACAGACGCAACCGGTTGGGATCCGAGAGCAACCCGAATATCTCGGCCAACTCCTCGACGACCTCGGCGGCCGGAAGTGACGCCTGAACCGACCGAACCCGGGCGGGGTCGACCAGCTTCAGTTCGCAGCCGTCGAGGGGAGCAGGTTCCGACACTGCCCATACCTTATCTCTGCACAGCCGTACAGATGTTAGCAGCGCGACCGGCCGAGAGCGCTGATGATTGCACTGCCCATTGAACCGATCACCACGCGACCGCCACGAGCCGCCACGTCCAACAGGTCCGCTTCGCTGCCGGCCACCTCGGCGTCGGTCCTGGTGGTCTCTGGTGACCAGAATCGAGTCCAAGACGTTACGATCCTCGCCTCGGAATTAAGCGACAGCCCGGGATAGCGGGGCAGGGACACGCCCTTTTTCTTTCCAGACGTGCCCCCATCGACTGGTCACGCGGTCGGCGTCGGCTGGTCGGTCCGAAGTGCGGCCCAGACCACTTTGCCCGACACCCCGGCGTCGTCGTCGGCGGTGTGCCAGCCCCAGTCGTCGGCCACCGCGGCGACGAGATGAAGTCCCCGGCCGCTGGTCGAATCGTCGTCCAGGCCGAGCAGGGCGGGAGGCCGGGTATCGCGGTCGAACACCTCGATGCGCAGCGTCTCCCGCTCCACGCAGGCAGAGACAGTGAATTCGGTGCGGGCGTGGCGCACCGCGTTGCCCGCCAGTTCCCCGGCGACGAGAAGGGCGTCGTCTCTGATGGCGGCCGCCACTCCGCTTTCCACCAAGGCGTCGTCAAGCCACGCTCGGGCCCGCCTGACGCTGCCCGCGTCGGGGGCGAAGGTGGCACTCCACGCCATGGACGACTAGTGGACGGCCCGCACGGACGACTGTGACGACACTGCCAGAGAACCTCGCTTCCGCCGTTTGCGCAACCCCCTGTTGCGGGAATAGCCATATCCACCGTCATATCGGCCCAAACCTGGACAACCGGTATGGACCAGCATCGAACGAAGGAGAAGCACGATGTGCCTGACACTGTGACCGCGCTGGCGGGACCGCAGGTCTCGCTGGCTCAATTGGACGATCTGGCCGCCAGCATCGATGACAACGTCCGCGACGAACGGTTGCTGGCCCGACGAATACGGCGACTGCGGGCCAGGCGGGCCAAAGGCCAATCGTGGGAGGAGGTCCTGTCCGACGAACCCCACCCCAACAGCCTCGAGTTGGCGTCCACGGTCCTCAACCGATTGACCCAGGCCAGCAGTGCGCTGCGCCGGCTGCTGGCCCGCGGGCTGCGGGCCCAAGGTGCCAGCCTGGCCGCCATCGCCGAGCGCTTCGGCGTGTCGCACCAGCGAGTGTCGACGCTCCTGCGTCGAACAGACGACTGAAGGCGCCCTTAGACGCAACCCTCCCGGCGGAGTTCACCAACGGGACGCGACGTGTTAGACAGAAGCCTGCCGCCCATCACTGATCGGACCATGCCGCCCGTGATCTCGTCACGCTCAGCTGATCTGGCGCTCACTTTGGGTACCGATGCCGGGGATGGCGCCTACCCGGCACCCGGCTTTGATTCGGACGGCACCCCTGGGGGGTCTGCGCCAGGCTCAATGTTTGCGTGGCTCAACATATCGGTCAGCCACTCCTTGACCGTGGCACAGACCTGCTCAACTCGGCAGAGTTCGATGGTGCGCTCGATGCCGGCGGAGACGTTGGCGCTGATCCGAATCTGGGCTCGAAGTGGTTCGGCCGATCCCTTCTCGAGCCAAGCCCGGATAATCAACATCCCGGTGCGGTCACCCGCCACCGCCTCAACTCCAGGCGCATCGATCCCTTCCTTGCCGTGCTCAACCATTACCGCCAATTCTATTCC
>JAUTXM010000512.1 GCA_030838025.1 Acidimicrobiaceae bacterium | reverse complement strand
AACGCCCTCATCGGCCTGGCCAACATCATCCTGCCCGGCAAGGGCATCAAGCAGGGCCCGTACGTGTCGGAGCAGGAACTCCTGGCCATGGCCGATGCCGCCGCCCAGGACTCGGTCATCGAGCGCGAGGAACGGCGCCTCATCCATTCCATCATCGACTTCGGCGACACGGTCGTCCGCGAGGTCATGGTGCCCCGGCCCGACATGGTCGTCGTGGAATCCACGGCCAAGGTGTCCGACGTCATCGAGATCGCCATCGCCGCCGGATTCAGCCGGATACCGGTCTTCGGGCAGGGCATCGACGACATCCTCGGCCTGGTGTTCGGCAAGGACCTGATGAAGGCGGAACGAGAAGGCCACGCCGACATGGCGGTGTCGGAGATCATGCGGGAGACCCATTTCGTGCCCGAGACCAAGCGTGTCTCCGAGATGATGCGCGAGATGCAAGCCACCAAGTTGCACCAGGCGATCGTGGTCGACGAGTACGGGGGCACGGCGGGGCTGGTCACCCTCGAGGATCTGATCGAGGAGTTGGTCGGCGAGATCGAGGACGAATACGACGTCCAGGAGATCCCGATGGAGCGGATCAATGAGCACGAGGTGCGGGTTACGGCCCGGATGGCGATCGACGATCTCAACGAATTGCTGGGCACCGACCTGCCGGAGGGCGACTGGGACACGGTGGGCGGGCTGATCTACGGCTTGCTCGGACATGTCCCGATCGAAGGTGAGTCGGTCGACTTCGAAGGGCTGCAGCTGATCGCCGAGCGGGTCCAAGGCCGGCGGATCGGCCGGGTCCGCGTGGTCACGCCCGGCCAGGCGTCGGCCGATGCAACCGTGGCGGAGCAGTCCGAAGCCGAGCGCGACACCGCCCGCTCGTGAGATCAGGCTTCGCCACCCTCATCGGGCGGCCCAACGTGGGCAAGTCGACCCTCCTCAACCAGATCCTCGGGACCAAGGTGTCGATCGTTTCCGACAAGCCCCAGACGACGCGCAACCAGATCCGCGGTGTGCTCAACCGCGACGGGGTCCAGGTGGTCTTCGTGGACACGCCGGGCATTCACAAACCCCGCACCACCCTCGGCCAGCGGCTCAACGACACCGCCCAAGCGGCGGTCGGCGACGTCGACGTGGTGCTATTCATGATCGACGCCACCGCTCCGCTGGGAAAAGGGGACCGCTGGGTCGCGGCCCGGGTTCCTCCCACCGCCTTTTGTGTGGTCAACAAGGTCGATGTGGCGGGCAAGGCGACAATTGCCGCGCAGCTGGCGGCCGCGGGCGCGCTGGAGTTGAGCGAGTATTTCCCTGTTTCGGCCCGGACCGGCGAAGGGGTGGACGTGCTGGTCGACGCCATCGCGGCCCGCATGCCCGAAGGACCGCAGCTGTATCCCGACGACATGGTGACCGACGTCCCCGAAGCGTTCTGGGTCGCCGAACTGGTCCGCGAGCAGTTGCTCGCGGTGACCCGCGACGAGCTGCCACATTCGATCGCCTGCCGGGTGACCGAATGGGAATGGCCCCATATCAAGGTCGAGATCCTGGTCGAGCGCGATTCGCAGAAGGGAATCGTCATCGGCCACAACGGAGGCGTCTTGAAAGAGGCGGGCATTTTGGTGCGGGCCCAGCTGCCCGAAGGCGTCTACCTGGAGCTGGTCGTGAAAGTCGACAAGGACTGGCAACGCCGCCCCGCGGCCCTGCAGCGCCTGGGCTACTGAACCGCCGCTCCCTGTTGGGCGCCTCGGCGCGGTCGTAACCTCGGTTTCGCCTCGCGTGGGCGTTGCCCGGCCCGCGCCCGGCGGACCGGGGCGTCACGTGCGGAGGTCGGCGAGGAAGTCCTCCACCTCCCGGCGGTGGCGGGTGCGGCGCATCGGGGGGAGGGCCCGAACCAGGTCCCACCGGTAACGGGCGGTTGCCAGGCGAGGGTCGAGGACGGCTACCACTCCGCGGTCGGTGGGCGAGCGAATGAGCCGGCCCGCACCCTGCGCCAGCAAGGTGGCGGCGCGGGGAAGGTCGATGGCCCCGAACGCGGCCCGGCCCAACAGCTCCCGGCGGGCCTGGAGCAGCGGTTCGTCGGGCCGGGGGAACGGGATGCGGTCGATCGCCACCAGCGACAACGCCCGCCCGGGGATGTCGACGCCTTGCCAGAACCCCATGGTGGCAAACAGGCAGGACCGCTCGTCATTCTTGAACGCCTGGATCAGCAGCGGCTTGGGCAGGTCGGACTGGGTGAAGATGGCCCACGGCAAGACGTCTCGGAGCGCCGCGGCGGCCGCATCCATGGCCCGCCAGCTGGTGAACAGGGCCAGCGTCCGGCCACCCGCGGCCCGCACCAACGCCTCGAGTTCGGCGTGCATGGCCGCCTCGTAGCGGTCGTTCCGGGGATCGGGCAGGTGGAGGGCGCAATACAGCAGGGCCTGGTGGGGGTAGTCGAACGGACTTCCGACGTCGAGCTCGTCGAACGACCCGGCCGGGATACCGAGGCGGGTGGCCAGCTTCGGTGGGATGGTGGCGCTGGTCAACACCGCGGTCGGGGCGTCCTCGCCCTTCCACAGCAAGGTCGTCAGGAGTGGGGCGATGTCGATGGGCGCCACCTTGAGGACCGGCGAATACGCCGGCCCCTCGATCCACGCCACGCTGGTCGATGGCAGCGCCAGCACCTGGTCGAGATCCGACGCCAGGTGTCCGGCCGACTCCTGGGCCCGGGCCTTGCGGGCCGAGTCGGCCTGGTCGACCTGGCGCAACGCCGAGCTGACGCGGGCAACCCGCTCCCGGAGGACGGTCAGCACCGTCTCCACCTCCTCGGGCAGGGGATGGGTCAGGCGCTGACCCCGGTGCTGGTCGAGCACGGCGCTCAGGCGCGTGCCTCCGTCATCGAGGGCGTCGAGCACTGCGGCGTCGGCGATGAGGGGCTTGGCGTTGCGGGCCAGGCCGAAGAAGCGCCCGGGGACCAGTTCCAGTCCCAGGCTGGACGACGCCACGTCTTCCAACTCATGGGCCTCGTCGAAGATGACCACGTCGTGCGGGGGCAGCACGGCACCAGCCGATGCCAGGTGAGTGGCGTACAGATGGGTATTCACGACCACCACGTCGGCCAGCGCCGCCTTGGCCCGGGCCGCCTCGGCGAAGCACACGTCGCCCGAGGGGCAGCGGCTGGCGCCCGGGCACTCCGTCGAGCCCACGCTGACCATGGCCCAGGCCCGGGGATGCGGTTCGAACGGCAGATCGGCCCGGTCGCCCGTCTCCGCCGTCATGGACCACTCGATGAGGCGACGCACTTGGCGCCCGAAGCTCCCCAGGGCGGCCGCGTCCAGTCCCGGGCCGCCCGAAGCGGGCCCGTCGGTTCCGGCCGCATCCGCCAGCTCCATCTGGTCGCCCGCCCCCGCCACCTCCCGGGCCCGCTGACGGCACAGGTAGTTGGCCCGGCCCTTCAAAACGGCGAACTCAAAGGAGACGGTGAGGCGTTCCGCGAGAAACGGGAGATCCTTTTTGGCCAGCTGGTCCTGCAGCGCCTTGGTGGCGGTCGCCACGACCACCCTCGAACCCGACAGCAGGGCGGGGACGAGGTAGGCGAGGCTTTTTCCCGTCCCCGTTTGGGCGCCGACGATCAAATGGCGCCGCTCGGCGATCGCCCGGGCCACGGCCTCGGCCATCTGGCGCTGCCCCGGCCGGCTGTCACCACCGCCGGGCAGGCCGCCGACGACGCGGTCGAGGGCCGCAGCCACCTCGTCGGTCGTCACCGGGAGAGGGTACCGGCGGCCTTGGCCGGGACGGGCGGTTGGCAAGCGATACCGTGACCTTGTGGACCTCGAAGGGCTCGATCCCAACCGGATGCCGGTCCACGTGGCCTGCGTCATGGACGGCAACGGGCGTTGGGCCACCAAGCGGGGGCTGCCCCGCACCGAGGGCCACCGGGCGGGCGAGGAGGCCCTGTTCGACGCCATCTGCGGGGCCTTGGAGCTCGGACTCGACTGGTTCACGGTGTACGCCTTCTCGACGGAGAACTGGCGCCGCCCGGCCGACGAGGTGCGATTCCTGCTGAGCGTCATCGCCGACCAGTTGCTGTTGCGGCGGCGGGCCGAGCTCAACGAGATGGGGGTCCGGATCCGCTTCATCGGGCGCCGCGACTGGCGGGTGCCCAAGGGCGTGCTGAAGCGCATGGACGAGTCGGCCGAGATGACCAAGCACAACCGCAAGATGACCTTCACGGTGGCGTTCAACTACGGCGGCCGGGC
>JAUTXM010000511.1 GCA_030838025.1 Acidimicrobiaceae bacterium | reverse complement strand
AGCTGGAGCGGATGGGTGTACGTGGCCTCCACGGGGGGCCCAGCCGCCTGGCGACCGAGAGGAAGTCCCGACTCGTCGAATATGCGGTAGCGGTCCGGCTGGTGCGGCCGGAGGACCTCTCGTTGCTCGATGGCTCGGACGAGAGGTAGCCGACACGCGAGCCAGGGGTGTACCAGGGTCCTGAGCGGCGGGTGGTTGGGGAGTTCTCACCATTGACGGCTCGCGGAAGGACCGAGAAGATCGTGGCTGAGCGATAGTCGGTGCAGGGGCGGCCCTACGTAGGGCGAAGGGGGGCGGACAAAGATGAAATGGGCAGGGTCGAGCGGCGGTCGTCTGCGCTCCGCGTTCAGGAGCCGGGCCGCCTCGACCACGATGTTGTCGGTCGCCACCGCGGCGGTCGTAGTCATGGCCGTCACCGCGACCGGATTCCCCGTCAACCACGTGGCGGCCAACGATGGCGGGGTGTGGATTACCAACAACAACCCGGGGAACGGCTTTCGCGGCTCCTTCGGCGAGTTTAACGCCCCCATAAAGCAGCTCGGTTACAGCTTTGGCGATCCAGGCGCCAGCCCATCTCCGACCTACAACCTCGACGTTCTTCAGGATGGCGCGACGGTCCTGGCGGTCGACCGCGGCCAAGGGGCCGTCTACCCGGTCAACAGCCAGGGCGGCACCCCCGACAGCTCGGCCGGGGTGACATTCCCATCGGGCAGCCAGGTGGCGCTTGGCGGTGGTGTTGCCGCCATTCTCAGAGTCGCGACCACAAGCGAGGCCGCGCAGCTGTGGACCGCGGTCGTGGGCACGGGCCCAACACCTGCGATTAGTAGCCTCAACGGCACAACCGCCAAAGCGACCCTAAAGCTTCAAGGCGGCGCCGCGGTCGCGGTTGACCAGGCCGGGGACGTGTTCGTGGCGTCACGGACCGAGTTGGTGACGTTGCCGTTCACCGGGGGAGCCCTCAAGCCGGCCGTCACCATCAAATTCGTGCACCCTCTCAGCTCGGTTGCCCTCACCGCGGTCGGCACGACGCCGGTGATTCTGGACACGGCGGAGCGGGTGGTCCACTTCCCTACCTCGGGCCAGGCAACGACTGTTCCCGACACCGATGCCAGTGGCCAACTGCCTGCGTTGCAGCAGGTGGGCCCGGCCGACGGGTCGGTGATTGTCGCCACCCAGACAGGTCTCATTTCTTTCCCCCTTTCCGGACAGGCGCCCTCCACTCTCGCCACCGTTCCGGCCGGGCAGCCCGCAAACCCGGTCCGCCTCGATGGCTGTGCGTACGGGGTGTGGGCGAGTAGCCCAGCTCAGGCGGCGCAGGTGTGCGAGTCGGGCGGGCGCACCGTCGGCCCCCTTCCGGGGATGACGGGCGCGACAGCCACCCTTCAACAGCCGGTGCTACGCGTCAACCACGACCAGATCGTCCTCAACGACATGGCCAACGGCAACACGTGGATCGTTGCCGGACGTCCCTCTCAGGTGTTGACCAATCCGGACTGGTTACGAGTGCTGATAGGTACCCGAGACCCGGGCAAAGGTGACAAACCCGTCGCGCTTCCAAACCAAACCGAGACGCAGCCGATACTCAGCAACCCAACGCTCTACGCCCGCGCCGGTCGGGACTCGGTTCTCCATGTGTTGGATCACGACTCTGATCCCGGTGGCAGCATTCTCTCGATCGTCAACGTCACCCCGGGAAGCGGCCCTGGGTTCTCGGTGCGGGTGACCCCGGACACACAGAGCGTGATCTTGTCCCTGCAGGACGGGGCTACGCAATCAGTGAAATTCAGTTACCAGGTCGTGGACGGCTTCGGGCTGACGGCGTCGGGACCCGTAACCGTCACGCCGACCACGGACCAGAAACCGCCGATCCCGCCCGCCAAGGCCCCACTGGCGCGACCCGTCGTATCCGGGGGCACCGTCAACTTGCAGGTCCTCGGTGACTGGCGTTCACCGCAGAACGACCCCATGTCGCTGGCGGACGCATCGGTGCCGCCCGGCTCCGGCCAGGTCCTGTGGACGAGCGACGGACTGATCACACTCAGCGCCGCCAGCGTGGCCAGCGACACCGCGACTGTCATCACCTATCACGTGACCGACGGGCGCAGCGCACCGGTCGCAGGTCAACTACCGCTCGAGACTCTCGGCCGGGGCGACATCACCGCGTCTGCACCGACGGGCGTCCCCGACGCTGTCAAGGTTCTCGTCAACCAGCCCACCGTGTTCTCCCCGCTGTCAAATGACGTCTTTGGCGCCGACCCGAACCAACGGGCCGCCAAGCTGGCGCTGTCGGGGCCAGTGGGTTCGACCACCGGCCTTGCCGTGGCGACCAACCTCGACACCGGACAGGTCACGCTCACTGCTTCTCGCGCCGGGCCGTACTCCATCAAATACCAGGCCTCGTTCGGCTCGGGCGTCTCCGGTCCGACCCAGATCCTGGTCCAGGCGGTCGATCCGGCCGGCACAGTGCAGCCGCCCGTCACCAGCCCACAGTCGTTGCTGCTCCACGGCCAGTACCCGGCGACGGTGGATGTCCTGGCTGGCGACTACGACCCCGCGGGCGGGCTGCTGACGGTCACCGGAGTGACGCCTCCGGCGGGCCTGCAGGCAACGATCGTTCAAGGGGCATTCCTCCGCATCGCGGCGGTGACCTCCGATCCGCCCACCGTCGGGCTGCTGACCTACCAGGTGACCAACGGTCGCACCGACTCCGTCATCGGCCAGGTCACGGTCCTGTGGCAGCCGGCGCCGACACCCGAGGCACCGGTCGTCCCCGATACCTATGCGACAGTGCGGGCCGGCGACGAGGTGGACGTTCCTGTGCTGGCGTCGGCGGCCGACCCCGACGGCGAGTCGGTCCACCTCATGTCCGGTGGGGCCCCTGTGTCCGTGGCGGTCAGCCAGACGAACCCCGCCGCGACGTTTCCCACGGGGCTGGGTTCGGCCTCTATCTCCGGAACCTACCTGCGCTACTCGGCGCCCAACGGGACGGGCGTCACGGCCCCGGAGTCGGTGACAGTGTCGTACGTGGTGGAGTCCCAAAATGGGGACCGCACCTCCGGTCACACGTTCGTGACGATCGTTCCCAACGACCCAGCCAGTACCACGCCGCCGCAGCCGACGGAGGTCGACGCCCGGGTGTCGGCCGGAGCGACGGTGACGATACCGATACCGACCAGCGGCGTCGCTCCTGACGGGGACAGCGTCACCCTCGTGGGGATAACCAGCGCGCCGCATCTCGGCCGGCTTCTCTCGTACAAAACCAACAGCATTGTGTACCAGGCCTTCCCATTCGCGGCCAACACGGGGGCGTTCGCGGGCGGAACCGACACCTTCACCTACCAAGTCGAGGGGCCGTCGGGCCTCATGGCGCAGGCCGCCGTCCGAGTTGGGGTCACGCCGCCCGCACAGACACCGCCACCGCTCGCCGTTGACCACTTCGTCACCACCGCGCCCAATGACCAGGTCGACGTGGATCTTCTCGCGGGGGACTACGTGGCCCACGGCGACCAGGTCACGGTGGAGGACTTGTCGAAGACCAACACGTCGGTCCCGGCGGGAGCGACCCTGGTCGGGACCAACCGCGACACCCTTCAGGCGACGGCGCCGTCGGGGGCCTCACCGGTCACCGTGGCCTACGGCATCACCGATGGCACGACATCCCCCTCGGTGGCGCACGTGTTGATCCGTTCGGAGCCGGGTTATGTCACCCCTCCGGTCGCCACGGACTATTTCCCGGCAGCTCCCGCCCCGTCGGCCCAATCCATCACCGTTGACGTGCTCACCGGGGACTCGGACCCTGCTGGCAATGCCGGCGACCTCAGCGTTCTAGGGTCGCCCATAGCCGGGGTTCAGGTCGTCGGTTCCAATCTCGTGATCCCGGTCGGGCCCAACCCACGCGCCGTTCCCTACGTGATCCAAAGCGGCGCCACGAAGGCGACGGCCGTGGGTGTAGTCCACGTGTTGGGGTTGGGCATGGGGCCGCAGCTTCGGGCCGACCAGATGGTCCATGTGC
>JAUTXM010000504.1 GCA_030838025.1 Acidimicrobiaceae bacterium | reverse complement strand
ATGAGCTTCTTGACCTGCTTCTGCGACTTCCCGCAGAAGGAGCACTTGACCAGATCGCTGCTTTCTCCGAACTTCGCCACGCGTATGTCCCCCCGGACCTTCAGCCGACACCAGCGGCCAGCGGAATGCCCGCCAGCTCGCGGGTATTGATCACCTCGTCGATAATGCCGTAGCCCTCAGCTTCGGCGGCGCTCATGATGAAATCCCGGTCGGTGTCTTTCGCGACCTTGGCAACCGATTGGCCCGTGTCGAGCGCCAGCATCTCGTTCAGGAGGTCCCGCATGCGCAGGATCTCCTTGGCCTGGATCTCGATGTCGGCCGCCTGGCCGGCGGCGCCACCGTAGGGCTGGTGGATCAAGATGCGGGCGTGGGGCAGGGCGAAGCGCTTGCCCCGGGTACCGCCTGCCAGCAGGACGGCGGCAGCCGAAGCGGCCTGGCCGTAGCAGAAGGTCGAAATGTCGTTCTTGACGAACTTCATCGTGTCGTAGATGGCGAACAGCGCCGTGATGTCCCCGCCGGGGCTGTTGATGTAGAGGCTGATGTCCTTGTCGGCGTTCTTGTACTCGAGGTAGAGCAGCTGAGCGCACACGTTGTTGGCGACATAGTCATCGATCGGCGTGCCGAGGAACACAATGAACTCCTCGAGCATGCGGCTGTACAAGTCCATGCCCTTGGACCCGCGGTTGGTTTCCTCGATGACGTTGGGGATGTAGCTGGCTGAGGGCTTGATCACGCTGTTCCGGCCTCGATTTCTGTTGCTGGTACCTGCAAATTTGTGGTTCTTGGGCGGGGGCGGTCCTAGGACCGGCCGCCCGGCGACTACTCGGCGTCGTCCTCGATGGTGGGCTTGGCAACGACATCGGCGTCTTCGGTGTCTTCGGCGTCTTGCGGTGCGGCTTCGATGTCCGGTTCCGGCGCTTCTTCGAGCAGCGCTCGATCGATCGGTTGACCCTGCGGGTCTACAGCCTCAATGTGCTCGACAAGCCACTCAATGGCTTTGCCCTTCCTGACATCCGAGCGTACCGCGGCCATCTGTTCAGTGCTCTCAAGTTCCTCGCGCACTATGGCCGGGTCCGCCTCGAAACGATCGGCCAGCCGGTTGATCTCGTCGTCGATGTCAGCTTCGGTCACGTCGATGTCTTCGAGGTCGGCCAACGCCCGAAGGGCGAGGTCGGCCTTGACCGCTTGGGCAGCCTGCCCCCGCAGCTCATCGAGCAGCTGCTGCTGGGAGCGTCCGGTGGCCTGCAGGTACTGGCCAATATTGAGGCCCTGCTGGCGCAGCGCGTTCTCGAGTTCGTGGGCTCGATGGGTGATCTCCTCCTGCACCAGCGGATCGGGGGGATCCTCCTGGACCAGCTCGGCGACCGCTTCGATGGCCTGCGAACGCAGGGCCGCCTGGGCTTTGGCGCGCTTGACGACGGCGAGGCGCTTCTCGATGTCGGCGAGCAACTCCTCGACGGTGTCGAACTCCGACGCCTCGCTTGCCCACTCGTCGGTCACCTCGGGAAGGACCATCTCCTTGACTTCCTTGACGGCCACGTCGTAACTGAGGAGCCGGCCGGAAGACGGATTTTCCTCGGCGTCGTCCCCCGACTCGGCGTCGTCTGATTCCGCCTCGACGTCTGGCTCGGCGGTCCCGGCGGTCCCGGCGGCCTTCTCGGCCGCCTTGCGCTCGGCGTCGATGTCCACGATGAACTGGATGGCGTCGCCGCTGACGGCGCCTTCGAGACGTTCGTCGAGTTGCGGCCCGAAGTTGCCCGAACCGACCTCATAGAGAAGGTCTTCGTTGGACGTGCCCCGCTCAGGGTCGTTGTCGCCGGGGCGGTTGATCTTCAGGTCGATGGTCACGTGGTCGCCGGCCCGAGCCGGGCGCTCGACCGCCACGAGCTCGCCGGTGTTGGTCCGCAACCGGTCGAGTTGGATCTGGACCTCGTCGGATTCCAACATCGGCGAAGGAATGGTGACGCGCAACCCGCCGTATCCGGCCAGCTTGACCTGGGGTCGAACCTCGACGATGGCGTCGAAGCTGACGGGCCCGTCGTGCTCACCGCCGGTGATGTCGACCTGAGGCGGTGCAATGACGTCGATGTCGTGGCCGCGGATGGCCTCGCTGTAGTACCCGGCCAGCGAGCTGCGGATGGCCTCGGCCCGGGCCGTCTCCTTGCCGAGGCGGGCTTCGAGAATTCGCCGAGGCGCCTTCCCGGGTCGGAACCCCGGGATCCGCACGTCTCTCGCCATCTTGCGATAGGTGGCGTCCAGAGCCTTCTCGAACTCTTGCTCGTCGATCGTGACCGAGAGCTTTATCTTGTTCCCCTCGAGGGGCTCGACGACAGTTTCCATACGGGTGACGCAGTCTACCGACCGGATCGAGCGATGCGGGCCAAGCGGAGACATGAGGCCGGACCGGTACCATTGGCCCCGGCCACGGGGAGTAGCGCAGCGGAAGCGCACCTGCTTTGGGTGCAGGAGGTCGGGGGTTCAAATCCCCCCTCCCCGACCAGTGCAGCGACGCGCGAACCGACGGTAACGTGTCGCCCGCTGCGGGTGTAGCTCAATGGCTAGAGTCCCAGCCTTCCAAGCTGGTCATGCGGGTTCGATTCCCGTCACCCGCTCTCGGCCGTAGCATCGCCGGTCGTGGTCCTCTCCGCTCGAAAGGCCGAGCCGGCGCTCGAACCCCGGCCGGAGCCTGAGCCTGACGAGTCAGAGCCGGGGCTCGATTGCGTCGTGCCACTCGTTCGAGCCGACGCTGACTGGGAAGAAAAGGCCGATCCGTCCGCACCGGTCATCGAGGTCCTGGCCGGTTCGCTCGTCGTGGTGTACGCCTTCGACGAGGACACCCAGTTCCGCATGGTCGCGCAGCGCGATTTGGTGCGTCTCGGAGTGGATCGGGCCGCCTTGTCGGAGGCCGCCCATGACCACCTGCTCGACCGGATGGCTGACCTCCAACTGCTCGACCGCCCCGACGGCTGTGGCATGGTCCGCCTCGACGGAAACCTCGAATCGTCGGCCATCCTCGTGCCCGAGCTGTGGCACGACATCGGCGAGATACTCGGCGACGAAGTCCTGGTCGCCGTGCCCGCCCGAGACATCGTGCTCTTCTGCGGCGCCGGCAACGACGCCGTGAAGCGAGCCCTTCGAGCGGCCCGGGACCGGGCCCTTGCCGTCGGCGACCACAAGATCACCGGGGACCTGTTTCGGTTCCACGGCGGGTCGTGGCAGGTCGAGCCGGCGTAGCGCCAGACTGAACGGCGTGGTCCGCGAACAGCGCCTGGTGTTCGGGGAGGTCGCCGAGCTGTACGACAAGGCCCGCCCCACATACCCGCCCCCGTTGATCGACCACCTCGGCGCCCTCGCTGGTCCGGGGGGCCGGGCCCTCGACGTGGGTTGCGGCACGGGCAAAGCGACGGTGCTGCTAGCGGAACGGGGTCTTCGCGGCGTCGGGCTGGAGCCCGACCCGGAGATGGCCGCCGTCGCTCGCCGCAACCTGGCGCCGTTCCCCGCTTGGTCAGTGGCGACCGGCGACTTCGAGGAGTACGGCGCCGGCCGGCCCGCGGGAACCGGGGGAGCCGCAGCCGCAGCCGCAGCCGCAGGCGCAGCCGCAGCCGCAGCCGCGGGCGATTTCGACCTGCTCACCAGCGCCCAGGCGTGGCACTGGCTCGACCCCGAGCGGCGCTTCCAGCAGGCAGCCCAACTCCTGCGGTCGGGCGGCTGGCTGGCCCTGTTCTGGAACCGGACCGCGGACGACAGCTCAGCGGTCCGCCGGGACGTCGACGCCGTGTATGCCGAACTGTTCCCTGGGCTGTCGCACCACGGCACCCTCACCGCGGGCCGCCCACCGGCGGGATCACCGCCCGCGGACGCCGGTTTCGACGACCCCGTGTGGCGAGTGTTCCCGTGGGTGCGCCGCTACACGACGAGCGAGTGGACGGACCTGGCGCAAACCCATTCCGATCACCGGATGCTGGCGGCCGACCAGCGACGGATCCTCCTCGACCGCCTCAGCGCGGTCATTGACGGCCACGGCGGCATCTACGACCATCCGTACAACTGCTGGTTGTGGACCGCCCGCCGGCGTTGACGCTCTCCAGCGGGCCTTTCGGTGCCCCCGTTTCCGAAGGCCTCCGCGGTACCCTCGGGGCCGTGCGGCGTGTGACGGTTTCGTTGGTGGGGTTGGTTCTGCTGTTGGGCGCCTGCGGAGGCGGCCACGCCAAGGTGGCAGCGCCGCCCGTGACCACCACGACGGTGGCGCCCACGACAACGACGACCGATCCCGGTCCGCCCCAGGGGACGTTCCTGGTGGCGACGCCCAAGTCGAGTCCCCTGCAGTACTCGTCGAGTCCCGATGGCCCACCGGTCGGAACGCTGCCGACCGTGACATGGGGCGGCCCGACCGTCCGTCCCGTGATCAGCGAGACAGACACGTGGGTCCAGATTGGGTTGGACAAGCGACCCAACCTGTCCACGGCGTGGGTACCACGCGCCCAGGTCGATCTGGCGCTGACCGCCTACCGCATCGAGGTCTCGATCAGCAAGCGCAACCTGACCCTGTTCCAGAACGGGACGGCGATTCACAGCGCCCCCGTCGGCGTGGGCAAGGCGATCTGGCCGACGCCGATGGGTCGGACATTCGTCGATGCCGTCGTCGCCACCCCGAAGTTCCAGCTGTACATCTACGGGCCGACCGTGTTGATCCTGGGTAGCCACTCCGACGTATTCACCGATTTCGACGGCGGTGACGGCACGGTCGCGATTCACGGTTACCCGTCCGACCCGGGCTCGACCAAGGGCGTGGCGTCCTCACATGGGTGCATCCGGGCCAGCCCCGACACCATCAACGCCATCGATATCGTGCCCCTCGGCACCCCCGTCGACGTGGTGGCCTGAACGGCCGAACCGGCCGAACCGGTCCAGGAACGGGCCGAACCGGTCCAAGAACGGGCCCCGAGACCGGTCCAGAACCGGGCCACGTGACCCAGTCGGCCCGACTCGGGCCCGGATCCAGCTTTTTGCGTCGGTTCGAGCGAAAGTGCAGATTGGACCAGATTGGAGATGCGCAGAGCGCTTTGAATCTGCGCAAAATGCTGAATTTGCGCAGAACCCCGGTTCAGATCGTTCAGGATGAGGTCATAGCTTGTTCACGCCGCGCTGACAGCCGGGAGACAGGCCGGAAATCCAGCTCAGCCATGCTGTCTCCGTGACCCTTTGATCCCCGTTGGGGCACAAACGTCGGCATCATCGGTGATTGCCGGCGTCGCACCAGGCCTGTTGCGCCACAGGGCCGCCAACTACAACAAATACAACTGACGAGGTCCCCGAGCTCCTCCTGGTCCGGGGGCCTCGTCGCGCCAACGTCAGCGTTTGCTGCCGGCCCGCCCGGCGAGGCGGCCATGGAGCAGGTAGCCGGCCACGAAGCCGAGCAAGTTGGTCACCAGCAGGACCCAGATCAAACGCGACCGGGT
>JAUTXM010000503.1 GCA_030838025.1 Acidimicrobiaceae bacterium | reverse complement strand
TTGGCCGCTTCCCTCGGGGTGTCGGGTGGCTACATCGTGGCGGTCGGCGGAGCCCGGCGCCGTGGCCTCCCCGTTGCCGTGGAGGCGTGGGCCGCGGCCCGGACGCGCGGTGCGAGCGAGGAACTCGTCGTGGTCGGCGGCGAGAGCCCGGCGCCGCGCCCGGGATTGTTCTTTGCGGGGCGCCTTCCCGACGAATCGTGGGCCGACCTGTTGGCCGGGGCGACGGCCCTTTGCTATCCGACCAGGTATGAGGGATTCGGGATGCCCGCCCTGGAGGCGGCGGCGAGTGGGGTGCCGGTAGTTTGCGCCCGGGTCGGACCCCTTCCTGACGTGCTGGGCGATGCCCCTGAGTGGTGCGAGGGGACGAGCGTGACAGCCATCGCAGCCGGCCTGGAACGGCTGCTGGCCGACCCCCTCCGCCAAGAGCAGCGGCGCCAAGTCGGACTGGCCCGAGCGGCGTCGAGGCCCACCTGGGCCGACGCCGCCCGTGTCTTGCTCGAAACCTACGCCCGGGTCGCGGCGTGAGCGACCCTGCGGCGCCGATCGCCGTCTCGGTCATCATCGTGAACTGGAACGCACGCGACGCCCTCGCCGGTTGCCTGGCGTCACTTGCCGACCACCCGCCCTCCGAACCATGGGAGGCGATCGTGGTCGACAACGGGTCGGTCGACGGGAGCGTCGAGTGGCTCCGCGCCCACGCGCCCGGTGTCCGGCTGATCGCCAATCCGGAAAACCGGGGACTTCCTGCGGCCAACAACCAGGGCATCGCCGTGTCGACCGGGCGGGCGCTTCTGATCTGCAATCCCGACGTGGTTTTTCGACCCGGCGCGGCCAGGGCCATGGTGGACCTGCTGGACCGTCGACCTCGGGCAGGCATCGTGGTGCCCCGGTTGCTGTACCCCGACGGCGGGCTGCAAACCAGCGCCGGGGACCTCCCCACCCTGGCCAGCGCCCTCAAGGGTCGCCAGGCGCAACGCCACCGGACGGCGGTAGGTCGGCCTGAAGGTCTGTGGTGGGACGGCTGGCCCCATAACGAGGAGCGTGTCATCGGTCGCGGCCATGAGGCCGCCTACGTGGTGCGGCGCGCTGCGGTCGCCGAGGTGGGGGTGCAAGACGAGCGCTTCCGACTCGACTGGGAGGGCTTCGACTGGACCGCTCGGTTCCGCGACGCCGGCTGGGAGACGTGGCTGTGCCCTACGGCCGAGGTGGTCCACCTCGGCGGCGCCAGCATCCGCCAGGTGCCGTTTCGCTGGGTGGTGTCGTCGCATCGCGGCATGTACCGCTACTTCGCCAAGCGGCGTCCTGCCTACTGGCGACCGGCGCTCGCCGTCCTGTTCGGCGTCCGAGCGGCCGTCAAGCTGGCAGCGACGGCCGCGGGCGTCGCCATGTACGAGCGGGCCCACCGAGACCAAGGGGACCAGGACGAGGGCCCGGACCACGACAGCGGCGGGCCGCTGCCCAAATCGACTCTGCCAGGCCGACTCCCGCCGAGATAGCACTACATGACCGCCGCGGTGCACCTACTGCTATGAAAGCGCCGGGTCGGCGCCAGGCCGGACGCCGGGCCACGGGTTAGGCCCCAGCCGACGCGCCGGGCCGACTCCCGCCGATTAGCACTACATGACCGCCACGGTGCACCTACTGCTATGAAAGCGCCGAGTCGGGCGCCGGGCGAGTCGGCGCCAGGTCGAGAGCGCCGGGCCGGGCGCCGGGCCCACGGGTTAGGGCCGGGCGCCAGGCCGACGCCTTTAGGGCCGGCCGGTCAGACCGGGCTGTTCGACCTCGGGGAGGTCCATCACCCCGGGAAGTGTGTCCCCCCGGAACAGGCCGGCCGACGTGCCCTCGCCATAGAGCGCATGGTCCGCCAGTAACACGGCGGCTCCGGTGTAGGTGCTGCGCTCCCCGCCCGGAAAGCGCACGCATTGCGGATGCACGCAGCCGGTCCAGTAGCCGCCGTCGGGATCTCGAAAATGGCGGGTCCACTCCAGAAGAGTCTCGGCCTCGCGGCGGAGGTCGCAGGCGTCGAGGGCCATCACGCACTCGGCCGTCTCGGCCGCCGTCACCCACGGCTGGTCGGACACGCAACGGACACCGACGCCGTCGAGGACGAAGACGTCCCACCGCTCGAGCAAGCGCGACCGGGCCGCCGCCCCGGACAGCGCCCCGCACAACACCGGGTAGTACCAGTCCATGGCCCAACGGCCCTTGGGTTCGAAGCAGTCCTCCCGATGGATGATGGCGTGGGCGACGCGGCCCGCGGCCAACTCCCACTCAGGCCGTTCGTGGCCCAAGGCGGCGGCGATGGCGACCGCGCTGCGCAAGCTGTGGTGCACCGACGAAGAACCGGTCAGCAGCGCGAACCGGGCGGGCGTGCCGTCGGGCTCCTTCGACCACAAGAACTCGCCACCGGGCTGCTGCAGACGAAGGACGAATCGCATGGCTCGTTCGACAACCGGCCACATACGTTCGAGCATCCGCCGGTCGCCGGTGACGAGGTGGTGATACCACGTCCCTGCCGCCACATAGGCACAGACGTTGACATCGCGACGGGGGTCTTCGACGCCGCCGGCCACGTAGTACCGGCACCACGATCCGTCACGGTGCTGGGTGGACGCGAGCCAGAGGAGGGCCCGTTCCGCCTCAACCCAGCGCCCCGCAACGGCGAGGGCCATGGTCGCTTCGACGTGGTTCCAGGGGTCGGCGTGGCCACCGGGAAACCACGGGATCATCCCGTCGTCAAGCTGCCATCCCGAGATCCAGGCGCCGGTAGCGGCGACCTCGGCTGGAGTCAGGGGCATGATCGCCCCGCACCCGGCGCACCACTTGACCGGACTCCGGCGGCGGCAGTATCGGCGGGCTTCTCCAGGTAGACGACAAGGGACTTGCCGATGATCGGGTTGAGCAGCCGGTCGGGAACCCGGGTCAAGGGACTGGCCGCCGTGATGTCCCAGACCAACAGGCGGTGGTAGCCCCGAACCAGCCGGTTCTCGTCGTCGGCCACACCGACCAGGCATTTCAGCCACCAATAGGGCGCGTGCAGGGCGTGGGCGTGATGGCTGGCATAGGGCCGCAGGCCCGACGCCTGTAACCGGGAGATCAGCGTGCCCCGGCGGTAGATGCGGATGTGACCGCCCGGTACCAGGTGGTACTCGTCCGAGAGCACCCAGCACACCAGCTCAGGAAACCAGCGGGGCACGGTCACCGCCATCGTCCCGCCCGGTCGCAGGACCCGCACCAGTTCGGCGATGGCCCGCCGATCCTCGGGCACATGCTCGAGTACCTCGGCCGCGATCACCCGGTCGAAGCTGGCGTCGGAAAACGGGAGTGCCAGGGCATCGCCGACCGCCGTGGCACCGAGGCCCCCGCGGTCACGCAGGGCCTGATCCTGGGCCTGATCCTCGGCCTGCAAGGCGGCCATCATGGCCGCGCAGTCCTTGGCTGCGGCATCGTCGGCGTCCACCGCTACTACCGAAGCGCCCCGCCGCATGGCCTCGAACGCATGGCGGCCGGCACCGGCGCCGAGGTCGAGGAGCCGGTCGCCCCGACCGACGCCCAGCCGCTCGTAATCGACCGTCAGCACGCCCCGCGACCGACCCGGCTCTCACCCCTCAACCCGGCCCGGCCGGCTCGGAACGACGCGGTCTGCTCGAGAACCCAGCGGTAGTGCTCGACCGTCGTCTCGGCGCACGCCCGCCACGTGAAGTGCTTGAGCACCCGTTCCCGGCCGGCGGCCGACAGTCGCGCCGCCAGCGCCGGGTCGTCCAGCACCCGACCCAGGGCCGCCGCCAGCGCACCGGGATCGCTTGGCGGCACGAGCAGGCCTGTTTCGCCGTCTCGGCCCACCACCTCGGGCAGCGCCCCGCCGGTGGTCGCGACCAGCGGTACCCCACACGCCATGGCCTCGATGGCGGGCAGGGAGAAACCCTCATAGAGCGACGGAACAACCGCCACCGATGCCTCGCCGTACAGCTCGACGATGCGCTCGTCGCTCACGCCGGACACGAAGCTGACCGCACCGGCGAGATCGAGCCGCTCGATCGTCTCCTCGACCCGGCTTTCGGCGCGCGGCTTGCCGATGACCACCAGGTCGGCGTTCCGCTCGGTGCGCACCTTGGCCAGCGCCTCCAGGAGAGGAACAAGGCCCTTCATGGGCACATCAGCGCTGGCGGTGGTCATGATCCGCCCCGGAATCCGAGCCACCGAAGGCAGGGGCCGGAACCGGGTGTGGTCGACACCGACGGGCACCACGGCCAGCTGCGATGCGCCGATGCCCATCTGGGCCACGATGTCGCGCTTGGACGACTCCGAGACCGTGATGATGCGGGGCACCTTCAGGGCCACCGCCATCTGCATCCCGAGGAACCCGTACCAACGCCGCAGCGACAGGCGCCGCCCCCAGCTGGCGGCGTGGGACAAGTCCAGCGATCGATCGACGGTGATGGGGTGATGCAGCGTCGCGACGAGTGGCCAGCCGTCGGCCATGAGCCCGAGCAGGCCCCGCCCGAAGCACTGGTTGTCATGGATCAAGTCGAAGTCGGCCCGGCGGGCCGCCAGCTCACGACGCACCCTAAGGCTGAAGGTCAGGGGCTCGGGGAACGCCGCGGTGCACATGAGTCCGAACTCCAGTGCGTCGATCCACGACCGGAACTCCCGAGCCCGGGGCACCCGGAAGGGGTCGGGTTCGCGGTACAGGTCGAGGCTGGGCACCGGTACCCAGCCGACTCCGGGATCGAGATCCGGCCATGGTTGGCCGGCGAACACCGTGACCTGGTGGCCCAGTTCGACCAGCTCCCGCGACAGGTACCGGGTGTAGACGCCCTGGCCGCCGGAATGCGGGTTGCCCCGGTACACGAGCAACGCGACCCGCAGGTGCTCAGGGCTCTGGCGGGCCATAGAAGTGGGCAGCCTAGCGGCTGTCCACGCCGTCCCGACCCGCTCAGACCAGGGCCGCCAGGCGGGTCATGAGGTCGTCGAGCAACACCTTGGTGCGCCTGTAAACCGCAGCTGATTGCCCGACCGGGTCGGCGACGTCGTCGCGAAGGCTGGCGGCCAAGACGTCCGAAGGGGTCCGTCCCTCACCGAGCGCGGCCAGCCAGTCGGCGAAGGACTGCTCCTCGGGCCGTCGGCCCGCCTCCTCGCCCCGCCGGACCAGGTCGACCGCCTGAAACATGCGGGGCCACGCGTCCGGTGCCATGAGCGTCATCTCGATCAGGTGCTGGCGCGCCATCGCCACGACCAGATCGGCCTCGGCAATGAGCTCGGGCGTCACCTGCCGGCTGCGGTGTCCCGAGATGTCCAGCCCCTCGGCGGCCATGGCCTCGACCGCCGCTTCGGTGGCCGCTGCGCCGCCCCGCAGCAACCCGGCCGAGGTGACCACGGCGTCGATCCCACGCTCGTCCAACCGACGGCGGAGCAATGCCTCACCCATCGGCGATCGGCATTGGTTGGCGGTGCAGACGAGGAGGATGTGGATAGGGATGGGAAAAGACGCTATCTGGGGCGCGGGGCGAGTCGGATCGCAGCGATGAGGCCGAGCAGTGCCAGGACGAGGACCGGGAGGTCGCCCAGACGCACGAACAACGTTTGGCCGTGGCGCAGGGTCAGCACTCCCGAGATCGCCTGCGGGCGCCCCAGGGTGCTGCGAGCCAGAACCCGGCCGTCGTGGTCTATCAAGGCGCTGTATCCCGTCGGCGCCGCCTGGACGGTATCGCGGCCCGTCTCCCACGCCCGGAGCTGGGCCGCCGCCACCTCTTGTGACGGCACCTGGCTGGTCCGGTAGGAGGAGGCATTGGTGGGCACCACCAGCACTTCGCCGCCTGCATGGATGGCGGAACGAGCCCGATCCTCGAAGAACACCTCGTAGGAGATCACCGTCCCCAGCGGCCCGGCGGGCGTGCTCAACACCCCCGGACCGCGGCCCGCGATGGCGTCGCGCGGCACCAGGTCCAGGTTGGCCACGTGACGGAACAGACCCCGACCGGGGATGTACTCGCCGAATGGCACCCGATGGACCTTGTCGTAGCGCGCCACGATCACCCCCGCGGGCGACCAGGCGACGGCGGCATTTCGGAACCGGCCGGTTCCCACGTCCTCGACGACGCCCGCCACCACGGTCGCTCCCAGACGAGTGGCCAGGCGACCCACCTCGGCCCCCTCGGGCGTCGAAGCGATCGGAGCATCGACCCGGACGACGTCCTCGGGCCACACCACCAGGTCGAAGGGCCCACGAAGCGTGTCCGACAGGTCGACCTGCCGGCGGAAGACCACCTCGGGGTCGACGTCGCCGGCATGCAACCCCCGGACGCCCCCGCCCTGAATGGTCGCCACCGCGATGGCAGGCCGGACGCCCGTGCCCGCCCCGTCGGGGCCGAGGCGTCCCGCGGCGACGAGGAGCCCGACCACGGCCAGCGCCATGGCGCCCGCGACTGCCTGGCGGCCGAAGACTCCATGCCGACGACCGGACGGGCGGTCGTCGGCATGGGCGCCACCGCCCGAACCCCATTGGCGGCCAGCGCTTCGGGCGCCCGCGAGGATCGTCGCAAGACCGGCCCCGGCGGCCGCGGTCACGCCGGTGACAAGCAGTGGGCCGCCCAACCGGGCCACCGGGACCAGCGGTCCTGCCGCCTGCCCCAACGCCAGCCCGCCCAAGGGAAGGCCGCCGAAGGGGAAGTGGCCGCGGGCCCAGTCGCTCGCCATCAGCGCCGCGGGCAGCCCGACCAGCACCCCGGCGCGCCGCCGCGAGCCGACCGCCGCCCCGGCCGCCGCCGTGAACGCCATCGACAGCACCAGAAGGGCCACGTACCCGCCCACGTTGAACTCCGTTACCCACCACAGTCCGATGGCGTACTGGCCGAGTCCGACCGCCGCTCCCAGCGTTGCCCGGCGAGCCGGCGGACGCTGATAGAGCACCGCGGCCACGGCTCCAAGCCCCATGACGGCGAGGGGCCACCAGCCGAACGGCGGCAGTGACAGGGCGATCGCCACGCCACTGCCCAGGGCAATCCCGACGGCCACCGGGAAACGTGACTGGTCGGAGGGGGCGATGAGCGTCATGTTGTCGGTTGACGGCACCGTGAACCAATCGGTGCGGTCGACCGCTACCGTGGACACATGAGGGCGGCCCTGCCGATCGACGTTTCTTGGTGGGGGTAGTGCTCTCGGTCGTCGTGCCGGCTCACAACGAGCAGGACTATCTCGAAGCGGCGATCGTCGATCTGGTCAAGGGGCTCCGGGCCCGTGAGCGGCCGTTCGAGGTCATCGTATGCGAAAACGGGTCGAGCGACGCGACCGGCGCCTTGGCCAACGATCTGTCATCCCAGTTCGAGGAAGTGAGGACGCTCTCGGCCGAGCGCGCCGATTACGGGCGAGCGCTGCGCGCCGGTTTCCTTGCCGCCCTGGGCGAGTTCGTCGCCAACTTCGACGTCGACTACATCGACCTGTCGTTCCTCGACGCAGCCCTCGACCTCGTGGAGGCGGCGGGCGGCCCGGCGGCGGTGGTTGCCAGCAAGCGCAGCGCCGGCGCCGACGACACCCGGCCGCTCGGGCGTCGCGTCGTGACCGCGGCGTTCTCGTTGGTGCTGCGCCTGGGTTTTGGCCTGCGGGTGAGCGACACCCACGGCATGAAGGTGTTGCGACGCGCTGTCCTGGCTCCCATTGTCGCCGAATGCAAGTTCGGTGACGATCTGTTCGACACCGAACTGATCCTCCGGACGGAGCGGGCCGGTCACCAAGTTGCCGAACTCGGCGTGACGGTCCGCGACACCCGCCCACCGCGAACCCCGATCATCAAGCGCATTCCCCGGTCACTGGCCGGATTAGCCAAGCTCCGGATCGTTCTCTGGCAGGAGAGCCTGACCCAGTTGCGCCCGCGCCGCTGAGCTTGTGAGGCGCCGGGTCGGGTCGGCTGCGACCGACCCGCGCCTAACGGTTGGCAGTTCTCCGGGCTTTGTCAGTTCTCCCGGACTTCGGACGGCAAAACTGACACAGTCCGCCAAACTGCCAATCGATTCGGGCCGACGGCGTCCTGCCGCCTGCTCGCGGCAGGCAACCGGGCGCGCCACCCGACGGTCAGGCGATGGCCGGGGCGCGGGCGGCTGTCGCGTCCCGCGTGGCGATCGTGAGGGCCCGCCGGGTGGCACGAGCGGCGGCGTCGACCTGATCCTCACGCTGGAGGTGGCCCATCAACACGACGAAGCCGCCAAAGGTCACCCCGCCGAACATGGCCGGGATCACCGCAATGGCCAACGCGTTGCCAACGCCGACACCGGAGAGGTACGAGATCAGCACCGCGACGACGAACAGGATGGGGGTGCCAGCGATCATCCCCGCGGCAATCAGCTTGTAGAGGCCGTCATCGGACAGGAGATCGCGGGCCTCGTGGGCGGCCTTCATCGACGTAGCGTCAGGAGCAGTGGACACGGACAGCCTCTCGTTTTGAAGAGGTGTCGTGCCTTCCGGCACCACGGGTCCTCTGGCGAAGGCGCAGACTACCAGTGGCGCCGTTGCCGCAACGCGCAGCGCCCGGCGACTGATCGCAGGGCGGTGGGTTACACGACCCTCACGGGGGTCCCGGTGGAGGCGGGGTCCCGCCAAAGCGTTCCGCGATCTCGTCGTCCCAGGTGACCTCACTGGCGACGACATCGGTTCGCAACCCTTTGATGGACGGCTGGCGCAGGGTGCCGGCTTCGGTGACCTCGGTGTAGGCGATCTCGACGACGAGCAACGGTTGGACCCAGGCCAGGGCCAGTTTGGGAGGGTTGACGAAGGGTGACTCCGGAATCCGGACCTGGGCGAAGAGTCGGGTCAGTTGCCGGATCATGTCCTCGTTGAGCCCCGACCCGGCCTGGCCTACGTAGAACAGCCGAGGCGAGCCGCCGTGGCGCTCGGCGTCGTCGGCAGTCAGGTCGTAACACCCCAGGGCGAGCGATCCGATGCTCGTGTGGCGGGATCCCTGGCCGGTGGACCAGCCCCCCACGACGAACTCGCGGCGCCGGCCACACTTGATCTTGGACCAGGCCGGTGAGCGCTTGCCGGGCTCGTAGGGCGCGTCCAGCCTTTTGGCCATGAAGCCCTCGAGCCCGAGTTGGCGGCAGGCCTCGACCAGCTCGGCGGGTGTGGCATCGAGGATGGGCGCCGTCTGCCACGACTGGCCGTTCAGGCCTAGGGTGCCAAGGATCCGGGTTCGCTCGTGCTGCGGGCAGCCGATGAGCCACTCGTCGTCGAGCCACAGGATGTCGAAGGCGACGAACACTGCCGGCACGTCGGCCAGGAGTTCGACGGTCGGCTTGGCGACATGCATTCGGCGTTGTAGGCGCTGGAAACTGGTCTGGCCTCGCTCGTTGAAGGTCACCACTTCACCGTCGAGGACCGCGGCGTGAGGCGCCAGCGCGTCAGCCAGGCCGGCCAGTTCCGGATAGCTGCTGACCTCGCCCCCCCGGCGATTGGTTACGGTCACGCCGGTCGGCTCGACGATGACGAGAATCCTCTGGCCGTCGAGCTTGGGCTCTAGCTGGTGTGCGCCGGGGTTGGGCGGGATTCCGTTGCCGCCGGCCAACATCGGAAGAAGGCGGGGAGGTGTCGTCACTGCACCAGTGTGGGTCCTGGCGTGCCGTCGGGGAGCCGCTACGCGTTGCTACGAAGCTGCGGCGGCAGAGTCACTTCCCCCAATGTCGGTTGTGGCACGACCAATTTCGATACCCTTCGCCTCAGGATGGACGCTGACGACGAACCCCCCGATGATCTACGGGTCCGGCTCACGTGGCCCCAACCGTCGCCGACCGAGAACAGCCCGTTCGACTACACCGGCGACGAGGGTCCGAACGATGAACCGCAAAACAACGACTACACCCCGCCGGTAGGAAGCCCGGCCATACCCCAGCCGATGCGGCCGCCGGTCGGGCGGACGGCGCCGGGCCGCTCGGACCACGACGGAGGCGACGAAGGGTCGCAGGGCCGTCGCCCGATCAGTCGTTGGGCGGCCGGCAAACGCGCCGCCGCGCAACGGGCGGCCGACGCCCGCGAGCAGGCCGCGCGAGCGGCGGCCGAGCGAGCCGCGGCGCAGCGAGCGGCGGCGCAGCGAGCCGACACCCAGCGCGCCGTAAGTCAGCAAGCGGCCGCAGCCGAACGGGCCGCAGCCGAACGCGCGGTCGTCCAGCGGCCCGCGGTCGAGCAAGGAGCACCACAATCCGTCGCAGAACCGCAGCCCCCGGTGCAGCGATTCGAAACCGGGCCGAGCGAGCGTCGTGAAGCTGGGGTCGACCGCGCCACCGCCCAGCGCGAGGCCGACCGGCGAGCGGCCCAGGAACATGCGGTACGGGTAGCGGCCGAACGCGCTGAAGCCCAACGCGACGCCTTGCGGGCCGAGGCCCAGCGGGCGTCGGCTGAACGCGCCGATGCCCAGCGGGCCGCCCAGGCGGCGGCCGAGCGAGCCGCCTCGCAGCGGGCGGACGCCCAGCGGGCGGCCGCCGAACGGGCCGCCGCGGAACGCGCCGCCCAACAAGCCACGGCCGAGGCCGCCGCCGAGCGC
>JAUTXM010000501.1 GCA_030838025.1 Acidimicrobiaceae bacterium | reverse complement strand
GAGCCTTCGAGGTCGAACTCGATCGTCACGTCGCCCACGTCGCGAGATACGGGCCGGTCGGGGCGTTGCTCGTCGTCGACCTCGACCACTTCAAGCAGGTCAACGACACGATGGGTCACCCCGCCGGTGACGAGCTGATCGTCTCGGTGGCCCACACGTTCCGTGCGACGGTACGAGACACCGACATCGTCGCCCGCATCGGCGGCGACGAGTTTGCGGTCGTCCTTCCCCGCGCCACGATCGACGAGGCCCAGATCGTTGCCGCCAAGATCGTGCGATCGGCGCGCCAACGAGCGTCGGGCTTGTGGGGGCTACCGGCCAGGGCCGCCAACGCCAAAGCCACCACCACGGCCAGCGTCGGCATCGCCATGTTCGACGATCCTGCGCTGAGCGGCGAGGACATGATCGCCCGTGCCGGCCTGAACATGTACCAAGCCAAGGAGGCCGGCCGGGACCGTTACGCCACCTTCACCACCAGCGCTGCTCGACCTGGCCCGTGACCGGGATCACGTCTGCGGGTAGTCGCTGATCGAGCGGTGTGGCGGCAGCGGTCGTGAAGAACCGCTGAGAACGGCATGATGCAGGCATGGCCGACGGGCAAGACGTGTCATCCGGGAGCGCCGGGAGCGCCGGGAGCGCCGGGAGCGACGGGGGCGACGGGGGCGACGGGGGCGACGGGGGCGACGGGACCGAGGACGACCACGTCGTGGAGCAGGACGTCGCGTGGCCGCTGCTCGACTCGTCGGCGGTGGCAGCGATCGCGACGTTCGGTTCGGAGATCGCGGTCGAGGCAGGGGAGATGCTCTATCGCGCCGGCGGGGAGCCACCGAATTTCTTCGTGGTGATCGAAGGCGAAGTCGAGATCGTCCGAGAGGGGCCCGACGAAGCGGTGCTCGCGTCGCACGGCGCCGGCCGGTTCGTCGGCGAGCTGAACCTCGTAACGGGCCAGCGGCCCTACCTGAGCGCCCGGGTGAGCCAGACAGGCCGGGTGTTGAGTGTGGAGCCGGATCAGTTCCGAATGCTCATGAGCACCAAGCCGGATCTGTCGGACACGATCTTCCGCGCTTTCGTGGCCCGCCGCCGCTTGCTGTTGGCCGGACTTGCCGCCGGCGCCATCCTCCTCGTCGGCTCCCGGTTTTCGCCTGAGGCGCTGGCGTTGCGCGCTTTCGCCACCCGGGAACGGCTTCCGCACCAGTGGGTCGAGATCGAGGATCTGGACGACGTCGGCGCGTACCTCGCCGACATCGGAGCGCAGCCCGAAGACGTCCCCGTCGCCGTCATCGCGACCGTTGTGCTGCGCCGGGCCACACCCGGGGAGTTCGCGGCCTTGCTCGGGCTGTCCTACCAGCCGGTTCCCGGGTCGGTCACCGATCTGGTGGTCGTCGGTTCCGGTCCGGCTGGGCTGGCGGCTGCGGTGTACGGGTCGTCGGAGGGACTCGACACCATCTCCCTTGACGCCGTGGCTGTCGGCGGCCAAGCCGGGGCCAGCTCGCGCATCGAGAACTACGTCGGCTTCCCCAACGGCATCTCCGGGAGCGATCTGATCGCGCGGGCCGCCATCCAGGCGCAACGGCTCGGGGCCCGCCTGAACGCGCCCTGCGAGGTCGTCGGGCTGCGGGCCGAACGCGGGTTTCATGTCGTGGTACTCGCCGACGGGAGCGAGATCGCCGCCCGGGCGGTGATCATCGCGTCGGGCGCGCGCTACCGGCGGCTGGCGGTGGCGGACCTCGAGCGATTCGAGGGCGCCGGCGTGTACTACGCGGCCACCGAGCTCGAGGCTCGGCTCTGTCGGGGTGCCACCGTCGCCGTGGTCGGCGGCGGCAACTCGGCAGGACAGGCCGCCATCTTTCTCTCGCAACAGGCCGGCCGGGTGCTGCTCGTCGTGCGGCGCCGAGAGCTCGTCGAAACCATGTCGCACTACCTCATCGCCCGGATCGAGGCGGAATCCCGCATCGAGGTCTTGACACATACCGAGGTCCGAGGGCTGGCCGGCGACGGTCACCTCGAGGCGATCACGCTCGAGCACACCGCGACCGGAGACCGGGAGACGGTTGGGTGTGGCGGATTGTTCTCCTTCATCGGGGCGATCCCGGCCACCAACTGGTTGCGTGGTTGCGTGTCACTGGACCGCAACGGGTTCGTGCGAACCGACCGGTCGCTGGCCGACGACGACGTCAACAGCGACGTGTTCGGAGACCGAGATCCGCTCCCCTTCGAAACCTCCCAGCCGGGTGTGTTCGCGGTGGGCGATGTGCGCCTGGGCTCGATGAAGCGGGTGGCGACCGCCGTCGGCGAGGGATCGAGCGCGGTGCGCTCGGTCCACGACTACCTCGCCCTCCACGCCTGACAACGCCCCACAACGCCCGACACGCCCGACAACGGCTACCCGAGTTCGAGGATCACTTCACGAGATCATCCGACACGGTGACGGCGTCCGCCCTTGCGGGTCGAGGCCCGCCTGGCGCAACGCCTCGGCCACTGGCTCGAACCACCAGCCACCGTGACAAGCCCCGGGAACGAGCACGAACCACGCCATCGCTCAGCCGCGGCGGCGGGCCCGCAGGACGGCATCGTGGATCGTCGTCGGGGCGCCGTCGGGGTCGAGGGTCGTTCGGGCTCGTGTCTCGTCGACGACGATGTCCCACTCCTCAGGAGCGAGCAAGGCTGCGATGTCCGAGGCGGTGAAGAACAGCTCGGGTGTTGCTGGTCGGGGAACGGTCGTCTGCACGTCCGAGAAATGGTGGCCGACGATGAGCAGGGTGCCCCCCGGGGCCACCGACTCGGCCAGGCGGCGGTGGAGCGGCTCGCGCTGATCGGGCGGCAAGTGCATGAACTGCGCCGACACCAGGTCGAACGATGCCGCAGGCGGGACCCATTCGATGAGGTCGGCGTGCAACCAGGTGATCCGCCCGGCCACGTCGGCCCCCATCTCGACGGCACGGGCGGCGCCGCGCTGCAGGGCGACGCCGGAGATGTCCAGCGCGGTGACCCGCCAACCGTGGTCGGCCAGCCAGACGGCATCGGCGCCTTCGCCGCAGCCGACGTCAAGGGCCACACCGGGGGCCAGATCGGCGGCCTCGGCCACGAGGTTCGAGTTGGGCCGGCCGCTCCACAGTGCGTTACTCGACCGGTAGCGCCCGTCCCAGAACGCCTCGTCCATGACGACGCCGTCGTGGTGGTCGGGGCTGTGGCTATGTCCCATCAAATCCACCCTATTGGTGCCGGCCGCGACATGGCCTCGCGCGGTGGCACGGGAGACGGCCGACGTCCGCTCGGTGATCGTGGCGCCGAGCCCGACCGTCGCGGCTGGGTTGACGATGACCGCAAGGTCCGACCATGGGTGAAATCGGCCTTTTATCCACGCACCCGATTCGGCGGTTGGGGCACTACTGCCGGTACGCTGGCGCGTGCCTTCGCAGAGGTGAGACCACGGGACCAACCCTTTAGAGGAGACCGACAAGTGGGCACCGAAACGACGGATCGGCTACTGAGCACCAGTTCCCTCGCGTACCTCTTTGCCAGCCGGTTCGTCGTGGCGGCGGAGCCCGGCACGCAGGGCATGAAGTCCTTCGC
>JAUTXM010000486.1 GCA_030838025.1 Acidimicrobiaceae bacterium | reverse complement strand
AAAAGTGACTACCGGAACCGTAAAGTTCTTCAATTCTGAGAAGGGCTACGGCTTCATTTCTCGCGAGCAGGGGGACGATGTCTTCGTTCACTACTCGAACATTCAGGGTGGGGGCTACCGCTCCCTCGAAGAGGGTCAGCGCGTGGAGTTCGACGTCGCCCCCGGAAAGAAGGGCGAGGAAGCGCAGAACGTTCGCGCTATCTAAGCATTGAGTCCCGGCGAACGAACCGCTGGCTGTGCCGGCGGCTCGTTCGCGTAGGGTCGTCATGTCTTCGATAGGGCCGCCACGATCGCGGCGACGGAGCGGTCGACGTCGGCTTCGGTGGTGCGCCAGTTGGACACCGAGATGCGCATCAAGCGCCTCCCGTGCCATGTGGTCGCACCCATCCAACATTCGCCCGAGCGCTGCACCGTATCGACCACTCGGTCGGTCTCGTCGTCGCGACCGAAGCCCACGAGAACCTGGTTGAGCACCACGTCGTTCTCGACGTGGACACCATCGACCTCCGACAACTGCTCCGCGAAGCGGCGTGCCAGGGCGCAGCAGCGATCGACGAGGTCCGCGACGCCGGCGCGGCCCAGCTGGCGTAGGGCAGCCCAAGTCGCGAACCCACGGGCCCGCCGGGACGACTCGAGGACATAGTCGGCGGGCGATCGAAGGCCGCCGCCTTGGCCATGCCCGGTGAGATAGGCCGCGGTAAACGACATGGCGTTGGCGTGGGCCTGCCGATGGGCGCAGAACACGTAGCCGCTGTCGTAGGGGACGTTGAGCCACTTGTGACCGTCGGTCGCCCAGGAGTCCGCGCCGTCGATTCCCGCCGTGAGGTGGCGCGTGGCGGCGCTGGCGGCCGCCCACAGCCCGAAGGCCCCGTCGATGTGCACCCACGCCCCATGCTCGTGGGCGATGGCCGACGCGGTGGCGAAGTCGTCGAAGGCACCGCTGTTGACGTTCCCGGCTTGGAGGCACACGATCGTCGGGCCGGCAGGCCGTTGGGCCAGGACGCGGCCGAGATCGGCGACGTCGATCGCCCCCTGGTTGTCGGTCGCGACCGGTTCCAACACGCCCGCGCCGAGCCCGAGGAGGCGCAACGACCGATCGATGGTGGCGTGGCGCTCGCCGTTGGCCACCACCCGGACGCTCGGGCCGCCGAGCAGTCCCCGCAGTTCGACGTCCCAACCGGCCGCGGCGAGCACCTGATGGCGGGCCGCCGCCAGCGCAACGGTATTGGCCGCCTGACCACCGGTGACGAAACCGAACGACGCCGCGCCCGGCAGACCCAGCAGTTCCTTCAGCCACCCACCGGTCACGTCTTCGACCAGGGCCGCCGCCGGTGAGGTGACGGCGTTGAACGCCGGTTGGTCCCAGCCAGTCGTCAGCACATCGGCCGCGCTGGCAGCATCAAGGGTGCCCCCCACGACGAAGCCGAAGTAGCGGGGGCCGGTGGTTGCCACCAGCCCCGGTTCGACGATGTCCGCCAACTGGTCGACCACTTCCAACGCCGGCGTGGGCCGGTCGGGCAACGCGCCGAGCGCCATCCGCATCGCCTCGAGGTCAAGCGAAGGTGGGAACACCGGTTGCTCAGCGGTCCGCGCACGATGGTCGGCGGCCCGGGAGGCGGCGTGAGTAAGCAGATCTCGCAAGTCGGTCATCGCCCCATTTTCCCCGCCCGCCTTTAAGACTTTCTCGACTTCCGAATGAAACCATTAGATGTACGATCGGGGTATGGCTGGCAGCACCCGCCGCGACGGCATCGTGGAGCGCCTCCGGCGCGACGGGCGCGTTGACGTGGCCGCGCTGGCCGCCGAGTTCGCTACCTCGGAGGTAACGGTCCGTCGTGATCTCGACGTGCTCGCTGACAGCGGCGTGTTGCGCCGCGTCCGGGGTGGTGCGATCAGCCTGCTCATGCGGGGCGAGGAGCTCCCCTTTGCCATGCGCCAGGTGGAGTCGGTCGGCGCCAAGGAACGCATCGGCGCCATGGCAGCGGCGCTGCTGCGCGACGGCGAGGCGGTCGTCGTGGACAGCGGGACCAGCGGCTTGGCGGTCGCACGAGCCCTGGCCGGGCGGCGGCTCACGGTCATGCCGCTGTCCTTGCATGGCGCGCTGGCGTTGTCGGCGAGCCCGTCGATCCGACTGATGCTCCCCGGGGGGACCGCCCGCTTCGGCGAGGGGTCCCTGGTGGGGCCGATGGCTGAGGCCAGCCTGGCGGCCTTGCGGTTCGACACGGCGTTCCTGACCTGCTGCGGGCTGTCCCTGGACCACGGGGTAACCGCCCATGACGTGCAGGACGCAGCGGTGAAGCGCGCCGCCCGCGCCGCCGCCAGCCGAGTCGTGCTGGTGGCCGAAGGCGCCAAGTTCGCCCGCACGGCGCTGGCGGTCGTCTGCCCCGCACGTGACGTCGACGTCGTCGTGACCGACCAGGCAGCGCCCGAGGAGGCGGTGGGCCGGCTGCGCGCCGCGGGTGTCGAGGTCCTCCGTGCCTGAGGGGGCCGCGATCGACACGCCGGCTGCCGCGAGCGGGCCACCGGGAGCGCCCCCTGGCACCCGAGCGGCGGTTCTGGTGGTGTTCTTCGGCCACGCGCTCTTGTTTGCGTCGTGGACCGCGCACATCCCGCAGGTGAAGTCCCATCTCGGGCTCACCGACGCCCGGTTGGGCCTGGCCTTGTTCGGCGCGCCCATCGGGTCACTGGCGGCCATGCTGCTCACCGGGCGGCTCCTGGTCCGATTCGGGAGCCGGCGGATGGTGCAGGCCACGCTCCTCGGGTACTGCCTCACCGGAGTGGGGGTGGGACTGGCCACGACGCAACTCGAACTGTTTGGCGCCCTGGCCGTGTGGGGCGTGTTCCAGGGCTCGCTCGACGTGTCGATGAACACCCAGGCCATCATCGTCGAGCGCGCCCTCGGCCGACCGGTCATGTCGGGTTTCCACGGCGCCTGGAGTACCGGCGGCTTCGCCGGGGCCGGCCTCGGAGCCCTCGCGGTGGCCCGCGGTCTGTCGCTCGGCGGGCAGCTTGTCATTCTCGGCCTGGTCGCGGCGCTGGTGGCGGGCGCGGCCTCGACCCAGATGCTGCCCGACCCGCCGCCGCCGACGGCGCCGCGGCTCGAAGCGCCGGACCGGCGTCGGCCGTTCGGTGTCCTGCGCAACCCGGTCGTTCTCGTCCTCGGGGCGGTGGCGCTGGCATGCATGCTGTGCGAAGGGGCGGCCGCCGATTGGTCGGCGGTCTACCTCCACGACTCCCTGCGGACGACCCCGGCGGTGGCGGGCCTCGGGTACGCGGCGTTCTCGGCCGCGATGGTGGCCCTGCGCCTGACGGGTGATCGACTGCTCGTGCGGGTCGCCCGGCGAACGCTCCTCCCGGCCCTGGCCGCGGGCGCCACGGTCGGTTTCGCGGCCGCACTCGTGGTCCGCACACCGCTGGCCGGCCTCCTCGGCTTCGCCTGCCTGGGCGTCGGAGTCGCCTTGGTCGTCCCCTCGGCCATGAGCGCCGCCGGTCGGCTCCCCGGGGTACACGCCGGGACGGCGGTCGCCGCCGTTTCCGCGATCGGCTGGATCGGCTTCGTCGGCGGACCGCCCTTGATCGGGCATCTGGCTCAGGCAATCTCCCTCCCAACGACGCTGGCGTTGCTGCCCGTACTGACCGCCGTCATTGCAGTCGCCATACGCACCACGAGAGCGTTCGGCAGTACGGACGCGGCCGCGGGCCCTTAGGTAGGAGGCCCTCCAGGTGGGAGGCCCGCGAGGTGGGAGGCCCGCGAGGTGGGAGGCCCGCGAGGTGGGAGGCCCGCGCGGTGGGAGGCCCGCGCGGTGGGAGGCCCGCGAGGTGGGAGGCCCGCGAGGTGGGAGGCCCGCGAGGTGGGAGGCCCGCGAGGTGGGAGTTCGTCTGCCCGACTGCGTGACGGCTT
>JAUTXM010000469.1 GCA_030838025.1 Acidimicrobiaceae bacterium | reverse complement strand
GCTGAAGACCGTCAACCCGGCCACCGAGGAGGTCCTGGCCGAGGTGGCCGTCGCCGGCCCGCAGGATGTCGACCGGGCCGTACAAGCTGCCCGCCAGGCCCAGGAAAAGACGTGGGGCCCCATGCGCCCCGCCGAGCGGGCCAAGTACTTGTTCCGCATCGCCCGTCTGGTCCAGGAGCGCTCCCGGGAACTGGCGGTGCTGGAATCGCTGGACAACGGCAAGCCCATCCGCGAATCCCGTGACGTCGACGTGCCCCTCACCGCGGCGCATTTCTTCTATTACGGCGGGTGGGCCGACAAGCTGCCCTATGCCGGACTCGGAGCAGACCCGAAGCCCCTGGGAGTGGCCGGCCAGGTCATACCGTGGAATTTTCCCCTCCTCATGGCGGCATGGAAGCTCGCTCCCGCATTGGCGGCCGGAAACACGTGCGTCCTGAAGCCGGCCGAGACCACCCCGCTCACCGCCTTGCACCTGGCGCAGCTGCTCCAGCAGGCCGAGCTCCCGCCGGGCGTGGTCAACATCGTCACCGGGGCCGGCGACACCGGACGGGCGGTCGTGGCCCATCCCGGGGTCGACAAGGTGGCGTTCACCGGCTCCACGGAGGTCGGCAAGGAAATTGTCAGGACTCTGGCAGGAACGCGCAAGCGCCTGACGCTCGAATTGGGTGGCAAGGCGGCCAACATCGTGTTCGACGACGCCCCCATCGACCAGGCCGTCGAGGGCATCGTCAACGGCATCTTCTTCAACCAGGGCCACGTGTGCTGCGCCGGCAGCCGGCTGCTGGTCCAGGAGTCGGTCGCCGAGGAGGTGCTGGCCCGGCTCAAGCGGCGCCTGGCGACACTGCGCGTCGGCGACCCCCTCGACAAGAACACCGACGTGGGCGCCATCAACTCGGCCGCCCAGCTGGACAAGATCACGTCGCTCGTGGCGGCGGGCGTCGCCGAAGGAGCGCAGCGGTGGTCGCCGGCGTGCGCCCTGCCCGATCGTGGGTACTGGTTCGCCCCGACGTTGTTCACCGGGGTCTCCCAGTCGCACCGCATCGCCCGGGAGGAGATCTTCGGCCCGGTGCTGTCGGTGCTCACCTTCCGGACCCCGGCCGAGGCGGTCGAGAAGGCCAACAACACGCCCTACGGGCTCTCCGCCGGCGTCTGGACGGACAAGGGCAGCCGCATCCTGTGGATGGCGCAGCGGCTGCGGGCGGGGGTGGTGTGGGCCAACACCTTCAACCGCTTCGACCCGGCCAGCCCCTTCGGCGGCTACAAGGAGTCGGGGTTCGGACGCGAGGGCGGCCGCCCGGGGCTGGAGGCCTACCTTGCCCGCTGATCGCCTCGAGGTGCGCAAGACCTACAAGCTGTACATCGGCGGGGCCTTTCCCCGCTCGGAATCGGGACGGTCGTACGTCGTGACGACGGAGGGGGGAAAATTCCTCGCCAACGCCGCGCAGGCGTCGCGGAAGGATGCACGCGATGCCGTCGTGGCCGCCCGCCGCGCCTTCCTGAGCTGGTCAACCATCACGGCCTACAACCGGGGCCAGATCCTGTACCGGGTGGCCGAGCTGATGGAGGGGCGGCGCCCCCAGTTCGTGTCCGAGGTGGCCGACGCCGAGGGGCTCGGGTCGGCGGCGGCGCAGGAGGTGGTGTCGGCGTCCATCGACCGGTGGGTGTGGTACGCCGGGTGGACCGACAAGATCGCCCAGGTGCTCGGGGGGGCCAACCCCGTCGCCGGGCCCTACTTCGACTTTTCCGTGCCCGAGCCCACCGGGGTGGTTGCGGTGGTGGCGCCGCAGGATTCGTCGCTGCTGGGCCTGGTCTCGGTCGTGGCGCCGGTCATGGCGACCGGCTGCACCGCGGTCGTGGTGGCGAGCGAGACCAGGCCCGTGCCGGCGGTGACCCTGTCCGAGGTGCTGGCGACGTCCGATGTTCCCGGCGGCGTCGTCAACGTCCTGACCGGCCGGGTCGCGGAGCTGGCGCCGGTGCTGGCGGCCCATATGGACGTGAACGCCATCGATGTGACGGGCGTCGCTCTTGCGGATGTGGCGGAGTTGCAGCAGGCGGGGGCGGACAACGTCAAGCGGGTCTTCTGGCCTGCGGTGCTCGATTGGGCGTCGGATCCGGGCCTGGAGCGGTTGAAAGCGTTCTTGGAGATCAAGACCGTCTGGCACCCGATGGGCGTCTGAGTGAAGACCAGCGTCGTCGACCACCCGCTGGCAGCGCAGCTGCTGACCCGGTTGCGGGACAAGCACACCGATCGGGCGGTGTTCCGCCAGGCGGTCGAGGAGCTGAGCGTGATGTTGCTCTTCGAGGCCACCCGGGGGCTGGTCAGCGAGGCAGTGACGGTCGAGACGCCGCTCGGCCCCGCCGTGGGCAGCCGGATCGTCGATACCCCGCTGGTGGTGCCCATCTTGCGGGCCGGGCTCGGGATGCTCGGCGCCGTGCTCCGGGTCATGCCGGGCACTGAGACCGGATTCATCGGCGTGGCCCGCAACGAGAGCAGCTTCCAGCCCGAGCCCTACATGAACGCCGTGCCCGATCAGCTGCACGGACGTCAGGTGCTGGTGCTGGACCCGATGCTGGCGACTGGTGGCTCCTTGGAGCACGCCTGCCGGATACTGGCGGCGCGTGGGGCGGGGCACCTGACCGCGGTCGTGGTACTGGCCGCCCCCGAGGGACTCGACCGGCTGGCCCATTCGGGCCTCGACCTCGAGGTGTGGACCGCCGCCATCGACGAGCGGCTCAACGAGCAGGCGTACATCGTTCCCGGCCTGGGCGACGCCGGGGATCGCCTCTTCGGCACCGCCTGACGGCGTGGCCAGCCGGTGGTGGGAGCACAAAGTGTCGTGTGGACGACAGTTTGTGCTCCGGCCTAGGTCGGGCCTAGGCCTGGCCTAGGCCGGCAGACCCGTGATCGTGGCCATGGCGTGCTTCAGGCGGGCGACGGTGGCGACCCCGCGGGCCCGGGCTTCGGCCACATTGCCCTCACAGACCGGCTTCACCACCTCGAAATACACCTTGATCTTGGGTTCGGTGCCGCTCGGGCGCACGATGATGCGGACGCTGTCCCCCAGGTAGAGGACGACCCCGTCGGTCGGGGGCAGGCCCGAGCTGGGACCCTGCAGGTCGATGACCGTGGTCACCGGCCAGCCGTCGAGTTCGGCCGGTGGGGCGGTCGTCAACTGGTGCACCATGTCGCGGATGCGCGCCGGGCCGTCGGCGCCAGTCAGCACCGACGACCACTGCAGGGTCACGTGGGCGCCGTACTCACGCGCCAGGTCGTCGAGTCGGTCGTGGACGCTCCGCCCCTCCGCCTTCAGGGCAGCCACCAGCTCGGCGAAGAGCAAGGCGGCCGTGATTCCGTCCTTGTCCCGCACCATCGTCCCGGCGCAGTACCCGAGTGCCTCCTCGTAGCCGAAGACGAAGCGCCATCCCGGGTGGTTGTCCACCGCCCGAGCCAGCCACTTGAAGCCCGTGAGGGTCTCGATGAAATGCACCCCGGCCGCGGCCGCCATCCGCGAGAGCATGGTTGACGACACGATCGAGGTCACCACCAGGCGGTCGTCGCCACTGGTGTGGCTGAGGATATGGTCGGCCAGCAGCACGCCGATCTCGTCGCCGCTGAGACCGCGCCAGCCCTCGCCATCGGGACCCTCGGGTACCCCGACGCCGAGCCGGTCGGCATCGGGATCGTTGGCCAGGACCACGTCGGCGTGACTCCGGCGCGCTTCGGCCAGGGACAGGTCGAGGGCGCCGGGTTCTTCGGGGTTGGGGAAGGCGACGGTCGGAAAATCCGGGTCCGGGTCGAACTGCGGCCGCACGATGTCGATCTGGTTGAACCCCGCGTTCTGGAGCAGCCGGGTGGCGATCGAGCCGCCCACTCCGTGCATGGCCGTGTACACGATGTTCAGATCCCGGGCGCCGGGCGTGAGCGATTGCGCCAGGCCGTCGGCGAGGTACTGCTCGACGACCCGTTCGTCGGCAAGGACGATCCGCGGGTCGTCCGCGGGCGCCAGCGGGACGTCGCGGAGGGAGCGGACGGCCCCGATGTGCGCCGAGATGGCCTGGTCGGTCGGGGGGATGATCTGGGCACCGTCACCCAGGTACACCTTGTAGCCGTTGTACTCGGTCGGGTTGTGGCTGGCGGTCACCATGACGCCCGCGTCGGCATGCAGGTAACAGATGGCGTAGGCCAGGACTGGTGTCGGCAGGGGGCGAGGAAGGAGGTAGGCGGTGATTCCGGCCCCCGCCATGACGGCCGCGGTATCGGCCGCGAACTCGTCTGACTGGTGGCGGGCGTCGTAGCCGATGACGACCCCGCGGGCATCGGTGCCTTGGGCATGGAGGTACCGGGCCAGGCCGGCGGCGGCTCGCCGGACCAGCGCCCGATTCATGCGGTTGGGTCCGGCCCCCAGCTTTCCCCGCAACCCCGCGGTGCCGAACTCGAGCCGGGACCCGAAACGCTCGGCCAGGGCCGCTCCGTCGCCGGCTGCCAGGAGCCCCTCGACCTCCGCCCGAGTGCGGGGGTCGGGGTCGTCCGCGACCCATGCTAGGGCTGCCGCGCGCAGCGCTTCGGTCGGCGGCGTGAGTGGCAGCACGGTCACAGCCGGGCGATCATCTCGGCCAGCAGGCCGCCCATGCGCTCGGCCGATTGGCGACCCACGGTGAGCACCTCGTCGTGGTCGATGCCGCCAGGTTCGAGACCGGCCGCCATGTTGGTGACCAGCGAACAGGCCAGTACCTCAGCGCCCAGGTGCCGGGCGGCGATGGTCTCGAGCACCGTGGACATCCCCGCCAGGTCGGCCCCGAGCCGCGCCGCCATGCGTACCTCGGCGGGCGTCTCGAACTGCGGTCCCGGGAAGGCGGCGTACACCCCCTCGGCGAGGGAGGGGTCCACGGTCAGGGCAGCGGCGCGCAGGCGGGGTGAGTAGGCGGTCGTCATGTCGACGAAACGGATGTCGAACGGCGCCGGGGGCGTGGGGCCGGTCAGTGGCGACTGGCCGGTCAGATTGATGTGATCGGCGATAAGCACCGGTTGCCCGACGGAGTACTCCCGGTTGATGCCGCCCGCGGCGTTGGTCAGCACGACGACCCGGCATCCTGCCATCACGGCGGTGCGAACCGCATGGACGACGGTGGCCGGGCTATGGCCTTCGTACAGGTGGACCCGACCGAGGAACGCGAGGATCCGTTTCGGTCCCGCGGCGATCGAACGGACCACGCCGGCATGGCCCGCGACCGATGGCGCAGGAAAGCCGACCAGATCGGTCACGGACAGTTCCGCGACCACATCTCCCATTCGGTCCGCTGCACCCAGCCAGCCCGAGCCGAGGATCACGGCCACGTGGTGGCGTTCTGCGCCCGTATGTTTGGCGAGCTGCGCCGCGGCCGCGTGCGCGGCCACGAAGGGATCGGATGTCGGCGTGACGTCGGGCTCCAAGGCGCGGCACCTCCAGCGGGCACCCTACGACGCCGCCCCGGCAATCTTCGATCGGGAATATCGCGGCCAGGTGTAATCTTGTAAGAGCAATGACACAGGATGTTGACGAGCTGCGAAGCAGGCTCACTGCCTGGTTCACTGAACGGCTTCCGCCGGATTGGCTGGGCGGCCCCGTCGAGGTCGAGGTCGACCGCGAAGAGGCGCTGGTCGTCCTCCCCCTCTCGCAGGCCTACGAGACCGGAGGATTTCGAGACGCCACCCGGGGCGAGCGGATGAAGATCGCACAACAGGCCGAAGAGACCTTCGGGCTGAAGATCTCCTGGGGGACGAGCAAGGACGGGCGGCGGCACTTGTACACGACCGTGCGCACGCCCGTGGCGGTTCCCCTGGCCATGCGGGAACGCCAGATCCTCGACAGCTTGGTGGCGGCCGGGGTGGCGAGCGATCGAACCGAGGCCGTGGCGTGGTGCATCCGGCTGGTGGGCCATCACGAGGCCGACTGGTTACAGGACCTGCGTGATGCCGTGGCCGCGGCCCCGCCCGGGCGCCGCGATCGTCCCGTGGCGATCTAGGCGACGTAGCGACCGGACGTAGCGACCGGACGTAGCGACCGGACGTAGCGACAGGACTGAGCGACAGGACGTAGCGACAAAAAGGAGCATTCCATGACTGATCTTGCCCCCGCCCCCGACGCCGCAGAAGACGACGACGCCCTCCTCGACTCGTACTCGAGGACGGTGACGAGGGTTGCCGAGACCCTTTTGCCTTCGGTCGCCAGTCTGCAGGTGAGCGGCGGCTCGGGCCGTGTCGCGGGCTCGGGCAGCGCCGTCATCGTGACGCCCGATGGCTTTCTGGTGACCTCGGCCCATGTGGTCGCGGCCGGGCGGGGCGGCCAGGCGGCACTCATCGACGGCCGCGAGTTCGAGTTCGAGGTCGTCGGCCGCGACGCCCTCTCCGATTTGGCGGTCATTCGCGGGCGGGCCCGGGACCTGCCGGCTGCTCCCCTCGGCGATGCCGATCTGTTGCGGGTCGGCCAACTCGTCGTCGCCATTGGCAACCCGTTGGGGTTTGCCGGCTCGGTGACCACCGGTGTCGTTAGCGCCGTGGGCCGGTCGCTGCCCACCCGCTCGGGGGCGGCGTCGCGGGTGATCGACAATGTCATCCAGACCGATGCCGCGCTGAACCCGGGAAACTCGGGCGGGGCGCTGGCCGACAGCCGGGGTCGGGTGATCGGTATCAACTCGGCGGTCGCGGGCATCGGCCTCGGACTGGCCGTGCCGATCAACGCGACGACGCGGCGGATCCTCGGGGCGTTGATGAGCGAGGGCCGGTTCCGGCGGGCGTACCTCGGGATCGTCGGTGGCCATCGGGCCCTGCCGCCCCGCCTCACCTCCCGGGTGGGCCGCGACGCCGGCGTCGGAGTGACCGACGTCATGGCGGGGAGCCCCGCCGCCGACGGGGGAGTGCGAGTGAAGGACGTGATTCTCGACGTCGACGGCCAGCCGTTGCAGAACTCCGGCGACCTGCAGCGCCTGATGATCAGCGATGCCATCGGACGTCCCCATCTCGTCCGGGTACTGCGCGACGACCAGATCGTCGAACTTCGAATCATCCCGGCCCTGCTCGAGGAGTAGTTCCGGCGCAATCGGGGACAATCCGGGCCGCAAGCCGCGTAACGTCGGCCCACCGAGTCGCAGCCGTGTCGAATTGTGTTTGACAAGTTCTTGTCAGCGCAACGACTTGACCCTAGAGTCGACCATCGTTGTCTCGGCGGACTGACATTTGGGGGTTACATGCACACAGGCGTGGTTTCAGCGCGGCTTCGGCGTCGTTGGTCGAAGGTGGTTCTCGGCGCCACCTCGACCACGATGGTCGCGCTCATGCTCGGGAGTGCCAACGCCAGCGCGGCCCCACCGAGTGGGGGCAGCCTGGCCGTGAACGGCGCGCTGTCGGGCCAACTGTCGGCGCAAACGGTGACCACCGGCGGGGCGCTGTCCAGCCGCCTGGCGCAGAGCGATCCCGCCATACTCAACCTCTCGGGCACGGCCCCGACGTCGGTTCTGGTGAAGCTCGACTACGACCCGCTCGCCACGTACAACGGTTACCTACCCGGACTGGCAGCGACCAGCCCCGCAGTCACAGGCCACAAGCTGAATCCCGCCAGCAGGGAAGCCGTCGCCTATTCGGGCCACATCACCTCGGTGGAGCAGGCCTTTGTGTCTGCACTTCGCAAGGCGGTCCCTAACGCCGCGGTCGGCCAGACGTACCACACGGTGTACGGCGGCCTGGCGGTCACCGTGCCGGCCAACACGGTGGCATCGCTTTTGAAGCTCTCGGGCGCGGTCGCAGTCCAGAGTGACTCGTTGCACAAGGCCGACCAGGCAACGCCGGTCGCCGACGACGATGCCGAGTTCATCGGTGGCAACGCCGCCTACTCCGCGCTGGGCTCGAGTGCCACCGCTGGTGCGGGCGTCATCGTGGCCGACGTGGACACCGGTGTGTGGCCAGAACATCCGTCGTTCGCCGCCCGGCCCGATCTCGGTACCCCTCCCCCGACGCCCGACGGGCACGCCCGGGCCTGCAACTTCGGGACCAACCCCCTGACGTCGATCCCGTTCGCATGCAACGACAAGTTGATCGGCGGCCAGGTGTTCCTCGCCACCTACAACTCCCTGTTGCATGACGAGCCCTACCCGAACTCCGCCCGCGACTCCGAGGGTCATGGGACCCACACCACCAGCACCGCAGCCGGCAACCCGCTTAATCATGCCTCGCTGTTCGGCGTCGATCGCGGCCCCATCCAGGGCATCGCCCCGGGCGCCTTCGTCCTGTCCTACAAGGCCCTTGGCCCCCTGGGCGGTTTTGACTCCGACCTCGTAGCCGCCATCAACCAGGCGGTCCTCGACGGTGCCGACGTGATCAATTACTCCATTGGGCCGAGCACGCCGCAGAGCGCGTACACCTCCCCCGATGACCTGGCCTTCCTCGACGCCTTTGACGCCGGAGTCTTCTCCAGCACGTCGGCGGGCAACAGCGGCCCGAACGCGGGGACCACGGCGCATCTCGGACCATGGGAGACCACGGTTGCCGCCAGCTCCCTGCAGCGGGCGTTCGCCAGCACCGCGACGATCTCGGCGCCGGGCGGTGCCCAGATCACGCTCCAGGGCAGCACGATCACACTGGGGATTTCGTCGCCGACCCCGGTCGTCAAGGCCACCTCTATCGCCCACTACGACAGCATCTGCTCGACCCCCGCCCCGGCCGGATCGTTTACCGGCAAGATCGTCGTCTGCGTGCGGGGCGGCGTCGATGCCTCGGGGAACGCGGTGGGCCGGGTTCAGAAGGGCCTCAACGTCAAGGCCGGGGGTGCGGTCGGGATGTTCCTCCGGAATCCCGTTGTCGAGGACACCGAGACGGACAATCATTACCTACCTGCAATACACTTCGACAAGCCCGCCGGCGACATGCTTGATGCGTTCCTCACGGCTCATCCGGGCGCCACTGCGACCTTTCCCCAAGGCGACGAAGTCGACGGCCAAGGTGATGTCATGGCCGCCTTCTCGTCCCGCGGGCCGGGTGGAGACTTTTTGAAGCCCGACATCACGGCGCCCGGCGTTCAGATCCTGGCAGGAAACACACCGACGCCGTTCGATGTGGCGTCAGGGCCGCCAGGTCAGTACTTCCAGTCCATCGCCGGCACGTCCATGTCGGCGCCCCACATCACCGGCTCGGCCGCCCTCGTCTTCGCCCTTCACCCCGGATTCAGCCCGGCCCAGGTGAAGTCGGCGCTCATGACCACGGCCAACCGCAATGTGGTCGAGCAAGACGGTCACACCCCCGCGGGAGTCTTCGACGACGGCAGCGGCCGAGTAGACCTGGCGGGGGTCGTCAACCCCGGACTCACCCTTGACGTCACCCGCAAGCAAATGGACGCCGTCCTCACCGATCCGTTGCACCGGATCGACCTGAACGAGCCGTCGGTCTTCGATGCGGCGTTGCCCGGGCGGGTCACGACGACCCGAACCTTCACCAACGTCACCCGCCAGGCCCAGGCCTACCAGGTGTCGGCGACCGCGGACCTGGCCGGCAGCGTCACGGTCTCGCCCGCGGTGATTTCTGTGCCGGCGGGCGCCAGCCGGAGCATCTCCATCACCCTTGATGGCACAACGGGGACACCAGGCACCTTCTACTCCGGCCAGATCGAACTGGCCCAGCTGGGCGGCACCCGGCACCTCCATCTTCCGGTCGCCTTCTCGCCGAGCGCGCCCGCGGCTCCCGCTGGGACGGTCAGCCTCACCAGCAGCTGCGTTCCCGGGGTCATCCACCTGACGCAGTTGGAGGAAAGCACGTGTACTGCGACCGCTCAGAACCAGGCGTTCGTTCCCGCGACGGTCAATCTGACTACCACGTGGGCCGACAACCTGACCTTCCGCTCGGCGACGCCGGGTGCCACCAGGACAGGCGCCAAGTCCGTGACCCTACCCGTGCAGACCCTGTCGGCCGCCACGCCGCCCGCCCCGCAGATCGCCAGCGGGGACAGCCCATTCGGCTACTTCGACCTGGCCCGCCTCGGTGTCACCCCGCGGGCCATGGGTGACGAGTCGATCAGCAACTTCACCGTGCCGGGCTTTGTGTTCGCCGGCCAGACGTACAACATGTTGGGCGTCATCTCCGATGGGTACCTCGTCGTCGGCGGTGGAGACGTCAACGACATCAGCTACCTCCCGCAGCATTTCCCCAACCCGGCCCGCCCCAACAATGTGCTGGCGCCGCTGTGGACCGACCTCGACGGGGGCAATGGCACCATCACCGGCCAGGGTTTGCTCATCGACGTCGTGTCCGCAGACCGCGGCGTCCACAACTGGATCGTGGTCCAGTGGAACGCCCACGTCTTCGGTATTCCCGGCCAGGTCGAGACGTTCCAGGTCTGGCTGGGCGTCAACGGCACCGAGGACGTGAGCTTCGCCTACAACCCGGCCCACATGCCCACCAATCCCGGGGTGCCGTTCAACGTCGGCGCCGAGAACTTCAACGGGTCGCGGGGCAGCAACCTGGCCGGGCTGCCGAGCGGCGATCAGGTCGTCACCAGCACGGCGGCGATTCCCGGTGGGTCGACCAGCCTGTCGGTCACCCTGCGCGGCAACCGGGTCCTTCCGGGCGGGGCGTCGAGCACGGTGGAGACCGACATGACGTCGTCGGCCAGCCGTGACACGACGGTCTCGCGAGCTTCGATCCTGGTCAAGCAGTAGGGCAGGTCGCGTGTGTCTCTGCCGGACGGCCCACTGCGGCCGCCGGCAGGGCCGCGCTAGCCTTCCGGGCCGAGCGGGAGGGATGCCTTCGGGCGCCTCCGGGCGAAGCAGCGCAGGACGACACGGTTGCTCATGATCGATCCCTGGAAGCGGATGTCCTGCGTACCTTCGAGTGCGGCTACAGCCGCTTCAAAGCGACCTCCCTCCCGCTCGCCCGGCTCGTCCGGCCCGGTGCTCGGCGCATCCGGCTCGGTGCTCGGCGCGTCCGGCTCGGTGCTCGAGGGTCTGGCGACGGACGGACCGTGGGTGGGTGCCGTTGAGGCCTTCCGCCAGCGGAATCCCCGCCGGCTGGATCGCCTGGGCGCCTACGAGCGGATCATCGACGAGGGCGAGCACCTCCGCCTCGGCGCCGATGTGCTGGCCGGGCGCCACCAGCCGGCGCCTCCGCGTGCCGGATGGCTCAACAAGGCGGACGGACGCAAGAAACGGATATTCCAGTACCCGGCACCCGACGAATTGCTCTTCCGCGCCGTCAACGGCCTCCTCCAGCCAGTGGCGGTCCAGGAGGCTTCGCCCTGGTGCCACTCGTTTCTGCCCGGCGGCGGCGCCCGGGCGGCATTTCGCGCGGTGCTCGCCGACCCGGAGGTCGAAGCCAAGGCGGCGCTGCGGCTCGACATCAGCGACTACTTCAACTCGATCGATGTCGCCGACCTCCTCCGCCGCTTGCCGGAACCGTTCACCGAGGCCCCCCTGTTTCGGCTCCTCAGCGCCGCGTTGCTCGATCCGCGGGTCGAACAGAACGGGACGGTGGTCGACGGCGGCGTGAAGGGCATCATGGCCGGCACACCATTGGCCCCGCTCCTCGCGACCCTGTATCTCCGGGACCTGGATCATGAGGTCGCCGCCGGAGGCGCGACGTACGCCCGCTACAGCGACGATTTCCTGGTGCTCGCCGCTCCCGCCGACCTACCCGAACTTGAGCGACTGGTCCGGGATCGCCTGCACGAGCGCCGCCTCCGGGTCAACGAGGGCAAGACCATGGTGGCCGCGCCGGGGCAGGGATGGGACTTCCTGGGCTTTCGGTATCAGGACGGCGCGATCCGGCTGGCGCCGATCACCGAGCGCAAGCTGAAGGCACGCTCGACCCGGTTGGCCCGCAGCTTGCTGCGCTGGCGGGAGCGAAACGATGCGCCGCCGGAGCGGGCGGTTGGGGCGTTCGTGCGCCGGACCAACCTTCGTCTGTTCGGTGTGCCGTGGGAGCGAGCGGAGTTCTCGTGGGCGACATGGTTCCTGCCGATGTTGCACCGACCCGACGGGTTGGGCGCGCTCGATCAGCACGTGCAGCGCGAGGCCCGGTATGCCGCGACCGGGCGGCGGACGGGCCGCAGCCGGGCGCTCGTGCCCTACGCGGCGCTCGTGGAAGCGGGCCATCTCCCGCTCGTCGCCGCCTTCTGGGCCATGCATCGGGACGACGCGTCCTACGAGACGCTCGTGGCGAGTCGCACCGGGCTCGGCTCTACCGGTTGGCCCGGACCGGGGGCGGTGCCAGACGACGCCGGGCCGTTGGGCGCCGGTTAGCCGTTCGGCGGCGCCGAGCCGGACAGGGCGTGCGGCCCGATCGTTCGCGCGTGCGCGCTAGCCGGCCCGGCGTGGCCTGGCGTGGCCTGGCGTGGCCTGGCGTGGCCTGGCGT
>JAUTXM010000462.1 GCA_030838025.1 Acidimicrobiaceae bacterium | reverse complement strand
ATGAGGCCGAGGATGATGATGGAAAGAATAAGGAAGAGCACATCACTACTGTGACCCCCGGAGGGTTCACGTAAACCTCCCACCCATGCCCGAGACCGCCACCATCACCATCGACCGGCCGGATCGGCGCAATGCCCTCGACGTCGCCACCTGCGAACGGCTGGTAGCCGGGTTCGAGGACGCCGTCGCGGACGGAGCCCGGACGATCGTGCTCACCGGCGCCGGCCGGCACTTCTGCGCCGGGGCCGACCTGGCTCTGGTGCACGGCACGGCGCTGGGGGCGGTCCTGCGCCACCTGCTCGACACGGTCGTCGACGTTCCCGTTCCTGTCATCGCCGCCGTGCACGGCGCCGCCCTGGGCGCCGGTACCCAGCTGGCGATGGCCTGTGATCTCCGAGTCGTCGACCCGACCGCTCGATTCGCCATCCCCGCCGCCAAACTGGGCCTGATGGTCGACCCCTGGACGGTGCAGCGCCTGACCCTGCTGGCCGGCCACGGCCCGGCCCGGGCCATGCTGCTGGCGGCCGAGGAACTCGACGCCGACACGGCCCTGCGCCTCGGTTTCGCCCAGCGGTCAGGGGACCTTGGCGACGCCGAGGCGTGGGCGCACGAGCTGGCGGGATTGGCACCCTTGAGCGCCGCGGGCCACAAGTTGCTGCTCAACACGTTGGCCGCGGTGCAAGGACCCGGAGCGGTCGGCGCCGAGGCGTACGACCGGGTCTGGGGCTCGGCCGACGCGCGGGAGGGGATCGCCGCCTTCGGGGAGCGCCGCCACCCCAAATTCGAGGGCAAGTGAGCACCCAAGGCCTGATCGCCGACTCGCCACTCGGGTTCGTGGTGGCCTTCGGAGCGGGCATGGCGTCGTTTCTCTCCCCGTGCGTTCTGCCCCTCGTACCGAGCTATCTCTCGCTGATGTCGGGCCTCAGCGCCACCGAGATGACGGTTCGCACCAAGGCCGACCAGCGGACCATGCTGCGGGCGGCGCTGCTGTTCGTCGCCGGCTTTACGGTGGTCTTCGCGGCGTTCGAGGCAGGAGCCAGCGCGATCGGCCAGACCCTGCGGGCCCATCAGACCGGGCTCACCGAGATCGCCGGGGTGCTGATCATCATCATGGGTTTGGTGTTTGCCGGGTTGATCCGGCCGTCGTGGCTGATGCGGGAACGACGCTTCCATGTCCTGCCCTCGCGGTTGGGCTCCTGGGCTCCGCCGCTCATGGGGATGGCGTTCGCGTTCGGGTGGACTCCGTGCATCGGTCCGGCCCTGAGCGCGGTTCTGGCGTTGTCGAACTCGCAGAGCACCCTCGGCCGGGGCGAGCTGATGTTGCTGTGTTACTCGCTCGGCCTCGGGGTGCCATTCATCGTCGCCGGGTTGGCCTTCGGGCGCTTGGCCGGGGTGTTCGAGTGGGTGCGAGCCCACCTCTGGGCGGTGAACCTGGTGTCGGGGCTGCTGCTGGCCGCCCTCGGCGTCCTGCTGCTCACCGACAACATCCACCGGTTGTCGAACTGGTTCATCAAGCTCCCGGGGTTGAACCACTTCAACCTCTGAGACCAGGGCCTGGATGGTGAAAACCAGGGGCTCGCCAGTAGCGTTACGGCGTTGTCATGGCCCCTGCCGTCCGCCTCCGCTCAGCCGTAGCCCTCCTCGGGGGTTTTCCCGTACTCGCCGGCGCCGATCTGGAGGTGCAGCCAGGCGAGGTCGTGTTGCTCCAGGGGGCCAACGGCGCGGGCAAGACCAGCCTGCTGCGCACCTGCGCGGGCCTGCTGGCGGTCGTGTCGGGCAGCGCCGAGGTCCTGGGCTGTGACCTGACCGCGGACCGCCGCGCGGTGCGCCGCCGGGTGGGCCTCCTCGGGCATTCCACGGCGTTGTACGACGATCTGACGGTGGAGGACAACGTTCGTTTCGCGGTCCGGGCGGCGGGCGCGCCGACCGCCACAGTCGAGCCCGCGCTGGTGCGCTTGGGCCTCGCGGGCCGGCTTCGCTCGGTGGCCGCGGGGCGGCTGTCGGCCGGCCAGCGGCGGCGCACCGCCCTGGCGGTGCTGGTTGCCCGCCAACCCGAGTTGTGGTTGCTCGACGAGCCCCACGCGGGCCTTGATGCCGAGCACCGGGATCTGCTGGACGACCTGATCCGCGGCGCGGTGGCGGGCGGCGCCGCGGTCGTGCTGGCCTCCCACGAACGTGATCGGGCGTCGGCCCTGGCCGATCGGACCCTCGTCATGGCCGGCGGTCAGGTGGTGCCGGATCGACGCGCGCCACGGTCGGGGCGGCCCGAAGCGACCTCTGCCCCCCCCGAGGACGCCTCGGCACGACTGGCCGGCAATTTCCCATCCCTTGATGCTTCCGAGCACCTCGAGGCGGCACATGTGGCGTGACGCGGCCCTCATGGCCGGCAAGGATCTGCGAATCGAGGCCCGCTCCCGGGTGGCCACCAACCAGGTGGCGCCGTTCGCTGTCATCGTGCTGGTCCTGTTCGGCTTCGCCCTCGAGCCCGACCGAAACTTCCTGCAGACGGCCGCCCCGGGGCTGTTCTGGGTTGCGGTGTTGTTCTGCTCGGTGCTGGCGGTGCAGCGCAGCTTCGCCGTCGAGGCGGCCGACGCAGCCGGCGACGGGCTGCGGATGTCGGGCCTCGACCCGGCCGGGATCTTCCTCGGCAAGGCGGCCGCCGTCGCCTTGGAGCTGGCCGCCCTGGAAGCCCTGCTCGCGGTCGGGATCGTGGTTTTCTACAGCACTTCGCTCACCGGGGTGGCGCTGTTGTTGGCAACCGCGGCGGTCGCGACGATTGGACTGGCGGCGTGTGGGACGCTGTACGGCGTCTTGGCCGCGGGGTTGCGGGTGCGCGAAACGTTGTTGCCGCTTTTGATCTTGCCCGTCGTGGCACCGGTGCTCATCGGGGCCACCCGGGCCTGGGAGGTGGCCCTCGGCCAAAGCCTGGACGACGGTTGGAAATGGGTGACCCTGCTGGCCGTCTTCGCAGTTGTCTACGTCACACTCGGGGTGCTCGCCTTCGGGACCCTGCTCGAGGAGGCATAACCCAGTGACTCGAACTGAGAGGTCCCCCACCAGGACCGGGACTGGCAATCGCACCACCCGTGTGCTCGGCGTCAGTGCCCTGGTGGCCAGCGGGGCCGTGGTGTACTTCGGGCTGGTCTCCACCCCGCCCGACGAGGTCCAGGGCGATCTGGTCCGGCTGATCTACATCCATCCGGCCGTGTCGACCATGGCGTTCGTCGCGTTCGGCATCACCGCCCTGGCCAGCCTGCTGTACCTTTTTCCCCGGACTCGCAGCTGGCGTTGGGATCGCCTGGCGGGGGCGTCGGGGGAGGTGGGCGTGGTGTTCTGCGCCCTTTCGCTGGCCACCGGGTCGATCTGGGGCCGCCCGGCGTGGGGCGTGTGGTGGACCTGGGATGCCCGCCTCACGCTGACGGCGCTGCTGTGCGCCCTGTTCGTCGGCTACCTGGCGTTGCGGCGCACCGGCGGTGGGGCCGAGTCGCGGGCCATCCGCTCGGCCGTGGCCGGGGTGTTGTTCGCGGCCGTGGTGCCGATCGACCACTTCGCGACCGAGTGGTGGCGGACGCTGCATCAGGGCGACACGCTGGAGTCGCTCCACCCGAAGATCCATGGGGCGCAGCTGTGGACGATGCTGCTGTCGTTCATCGCCTTCGCGTTGATCTACGCGTGGCTGATGTTCCACCGGACGCGTCTCGAGCAACTCGAGAGCCGCCTGGAGAACGAGGGTTTGGCCTACGCGCTGGCGGCTCGCCGAGCCGAGGGCGGCCCCGATGTCGATCCGTCGGCGTCGTCGGTTTCAACGGCGGCCTCGCCTGCCGATGCACCTGCGCCTGCGGCTGCGGCTGCACCTGCGAGTGCGAGTGCGACGGCGCCTGCGGGTGCGAGTGCGAGTGCGCCTGCGGGACGGCAGTCGTGACCCAGATGGGATACGTGTTTCTGGGCTACGGCGTGGTATCCGGTGTCTTGGGGGCCTATTCGGTCCGGGTGATCCTCCGGGGCCGCAAACTGTCCCGGACGCTGCCTCCCGAAGAGCGCACATGGCAGTAACCGCAGGCACGGCAGGCCCCCAACACGCAGGCCCCGGTCTCGGAGGCGACGACCGGGGCGAGTCGGCCGATGCCGGATCCCTCGGACCTCGCCTGGGCGGCCCGATCAAACCCCGAGCCCGCCTCGGGTCGCGCCGCCGCGAGATCATCGCCTTCGCGATCTTGGCCGCGGCGCTGATGGTGCTGGTCTTCCGGGGCCTCGGAAACGCCACCCTCTACTTCAAGACCGCCGACGAGGCGGTGGCCCAGCGAGCCAAACTGGGCAGCCAGCGTTTCCGGATCGAGGGAACGGTGCAGCCCGCCATTCGGCAGGTGGGCCAAGACGTGGACTTCGTCATCGCCAACAACGGTGTCGACGTCAACGTCGTCTACCGCAGCGGGCCACCGCAGCTCTTCAAACCCGGCATCCCGGTCGTGCTGGAGGGTCATTTCGAGCCTGACGGCCACTTCGCCAGCGACCTCATCATGGTGAAGCACACCGCGGACTACGTGGCGAAGCACCCGGAACGGTTGACCACCGTCCCGGCACCAGCGTCGGGCCAGTGAACGCCGCGATCGGCCAGAGTGCGGTCGTGCTCGGCCTGCTGGCGTCCCTCGCCGGGGCGATCACGCTGGCGGTCGGACTGACCAAGCAACGGCCCAGCCTGCTGCGTGCCGGGCGCAGCTACACCTGGCTCATCCTGGCGGGCGCCGTCTTCGCCGCCCTGGCCATGGAGCGGGCGTTCCTGACCCACGACTTCTCGTTGACCTTCGTGGCGCACAACTCCAGCCGGTCCACCCCCCTGCTCTACCAGGTGACCGGCATGTGGTCGGCGCTCGAAGGTTCGATCGTGCTGTGGACCCTCATCCTGGCGGGCTACATCGCAGCCATGGCCCGCAAGTACCGGAACCGCATCGACGACCCGATGGTCGGGTGGGCGACGCTGGTGACCTACGTGGTGTCGGCCTTCTTCTTCCTGTTGATGGTGGGGCCGGCCAACCCGTTCCGCACGATCTCCGGTGCCGTCCCGAGCGACGGCCCCGGCCCCAATCCGCTGCTCCAGAACCACCCGCTGGTCGCCTTCCATCCGCCCATGCTCTACCTGGGCTTCGTTGGCTTCACGATTCCCTTCGCCTTCGCCGTGGCCAGCCTCGTGACGGGGCGGATGGGCGAGGGATGGCTGATCGACACCCGGCGCTGGACGCTGTTCGCGTGGGGCTTCCTCTCGGCGGGCATCGTCCTCGGGGCCTGGTGGAGTTACGAGGTGCTGGGGTGGGGCGGG
>JAUTXM010000064.1 GCA_030838025.1 Acidimicrobiaceae bacterium | reverse complement strand
TGCCTCGGGCTCACGTCTGACGACGGCCGTGGCCGGTTATTGGCGGCTCTGCTCACGAACCTCGAGCGCTGGTGTGACCACTGGGATGACGTCGCTTCGGCCTACCAGGACCGCTGCGCCACCGTCGGGCGCCGGGTCCGACTCGAGCTTCCCGACGGGACCTCCGTCATCGGCCGGGCAACCGCGGTCGAAGCTGACGGGGGCCTTTGCGTCGCGACCGAGGACGGGACCTTCACCTTCCACGCCGCCGACGTCATTCACGTTACCGGTCCGTAAACTTGGCCTCGTGGACTTCGACCTCTCTGACGAGCAGGAGTCGTTTCGCAAGGTCGTCCGGGACTTCGCCGAGGCCGAGATCGCGCCCTTCGCCGAGCAATGGGACCGCGATCACATCTTTCCCATCGAGACGGTCCAGGCCATGGGGGAGCTCGGCCTGTTCGGCCTGCCCTTCCCCGAGGAGTACGGCGGTTCGGGCGCCGACTTCACCACCATGTGCGTGGCGATCGAAGAACTGGCTCGAGTCGACAGCTCCATGGCGGTCACCGTCGAGGCCGGCGTCGGCCTCGGTGCGAACCCGATCTTCCAGTTCGGCACCGAGGACCAGCGCCAGAGGTGGCTACCTGATCTGTGCGCGGGACGAGCCCTGGGCGCCTTCGGGCTCACCGAACCCGACGCCGGCAGTGATGCGGCCGGGACCCGAACCCGCGCCACGCTCGACCCCGCCACCGGCGAATGGGTGATCGACGGCAGCAAGGCCTTCATCACCAACTCGGGAACATCGATCACGACGGTCGTCACCGTCACCGCCCGGACCGAAGCGGGGATCTCGGCGTTCATCGTCCCGGCCGGGACCGAGGGGCTCGTCGTGGAACCGCCGTACCGCAAGATGGGGTGGCATGCGTCGGACACCCACGGGCTGCGGCTCGAGGCGTGCCGGGTCCCGCAGGCCAACCTGCTCGGTGAACCGGGTCGGGGACTGGCCCAGTTCCTCGCCATCTTGGACGACGGCCGGGTGGCGATCGGCGCCCTCGCGGTCGGCGTGGCCCAGGCGTGCCTGGAGCACAGCGTCGCCTACGCCAAGGACCGCCAGGCCTTCGGAGGTCCGATCGGGCGCAACCAGGCGGTGGCGTTCAAATGCGCCGACATGGCCGTAGCGGTGGAAGCGGCCCGCGCCCTGGTCTACCGGGCGGCGTGGTTGAAGGACCACAGCCGCCCGTTCAAGCAGGCCGCCGCCATGGCCAAGCTGTTCGCCACCGAGGCGGCGGTTACCGCCACCCGCCAGGCCACCCAGATCTTCGGGGGGTACGGCTTCATGGACGAGACCCCCGTCAGCCGGTTCTACCGTGATGCCAAGATCCTCGAAATAGGGGAGGGGACGAGCGAAGTGCAGCGCCTGGTCCTGGCAAGGGGTCTGGGCCTGCCTCTGTGAGCGGGCCGAGCCCTGTGAGCGGGCCGAGTCCTGGTCAGCGGGCCGAGCCCCTGGTCAGCGGGCCGAGTCCTGGTCAGCGGGCCGAGCACTACGAGTGCGCGGGCCCAGCCCTGGTGACCGGGCCCAGCCAAGCCAGGCCGAGCCCCAACGGCGCGTGAAGTAGCGTCAACACCGCGTGAAAGCCCTGATTCTGGCCGGCGGGGCCGGCACCCGGTTGCGGCCCATCACCCACACCAGGGCCAAGCAGCTGGTGCCGGTGGCCAACAAGCCCATCTTGTTCTATGGCCTCGAAGCCATGGCCGAGGCGGGCATCAAAGAGATCGGCATGATCGTGGGTGACACCGCGGTCGAGGTGCAGGCTGCGGTCGGCGACGGGTCGAAGTGGGGCCTCGACGTCACCTACATTCCCCAGGCGGCGCCCCTCGGCCTGGCCCATTGCGTGCTCATCGCCCGGGATTTCCTCGGCGAGGACGACTTCGTGATGTACCTGGGTGACAACCTCATCCGCCAGGGCGTCAAGGACTTCGTCGACCGCTTCGAGGTCGAGCGGCGCCAGTTCGACCCCGCGGCGGCGCACATCCTCCTCGCCCGGGTGCCTGATCCCCACCGCTTCGGCGTGGCAGAACTCGACGGCGACGGCCAAGTCGTCCGCTTGGTGGAGAAGCCGGCAGACCCCAAGTCCGACCTGGCCCTGGTCGGGGTGTACCTCTTCGGCCCGGCCATCCACGCCGCCGTGGCCGCGATCGCACCGTCGGAGCGCAACGAGCTGGAAATCACCGATGCGATCCAGTGGTTGGTCGACCACGGTCACCGGGTCCGCACCGACATCTTGCAGGGATGGTGGATCGACACCGGGAAGCTGACCCCGCTGCTCGAGGCCAACCGCCTCATCCTGGAGACGCTGGAGCGCCGCATCGACGGAACCGTCGACGCCGACAGCCGCGTCGAGGGTCGGGTCGTGATCGAGGCGGGTGCGGTCGTGGAGCACTCGCAGATCCGCGGACCCGCCATCATCGGGGCCGGCACCCGGATCGTCAACAGTTTCGTAGGGCCGTTCACCGCGATCGACGAGGACTGCCAGATCCTGTTCTCCGAGGTGGAGCATTCCGTGATCCTGGCCCGGACCCGGGTCGACCACGCCGGTCGCCTCGAGGACTCCCTGCTCGGCCGGGAGGTTGAAGTGACGCGCTCGGCGCTGTTGCCCCGGGCGACGCGGTTGATGGTGGGCGACGATTGCCAGGTCGACCTCGCTTGACCCGTTTGAGAACCCGATACCCTCGCAGATCGTGCATTTGCTCGTCACCGGTGGCGCCGGGTTCATCGGTTCCAACTTCGTGCGCTTCTGGATCGACGCCCACCCCGGCGACACGGTCGTCGTCTACGACGCCCTGACTTACGCCGGCAACCTGGCCAACCTCGCCGGTCTCGAGGACCGGGTACCGGTCGTCCACGGCGACATCTGCGATCTCAACCTGGCGACCACCACCATCCTCGACCATGGAATCGACACCGTGGTGAACTTCGCCGCTGAGTCGCACAACAGCCTGGCGGTGCTCGACCCGGGACTGTTCTTCCGGACCAACGTGCTGGGCACCCAGGCGATGCTGGAGGCGAGCCGCACCGCCGGTATCGCCCGCTTCCACCACATCTCGACGTGCGAGGTCTACGGCGACCTCGACCTGGATTCCGACCAGGCGTTCACCGAGACCTCGCCCTACCTGCCCCGGACGCCGTACAACGCCTCCAAGGCGGGCGCCGACCACGCGGTGCGGGCCTACTACGAGACCTACGGCCTGCCGGTCACGATCACGAACTGCGCCAACAACTACGGGCCCTATCAGTTCCCGGAGAAGGTGATCCCGCTCTTCGTCACGAAGGCGCTCGACGATCTTCCGCTTCCGGTCTACGCATCGAGTGGGAACCGGCGCGAGTGGATCCACGTGCTGGATCACTGCGCCGCGATCGGCGCGGTCCTCGAGGACGGCCAGATCGGCCGCACCTACCACGTCGGCACCGGCCTGGAGCGCAGCGTCGATCAGCTCGCCGACGCAGTGCTCGCCGCGCTCGGGAAGCCTGCATCGCTCAAGACGGTCGTGCCTGACCGCCCCGGTCACGATCGGCGCTACCTCCTCGACTCCACGAGGATCCGAGCCGAGCTCGGTTGGCGGCCCAGCGTGGCTTTCGACGAGGGTCTGGCCTCGACCGTCGACTGGTACGTCACCAACCGAGCCTGGTGGGAGCCCCTCCTCGACCGCGCGCCCGTCGCCGAAGCGACGGCCTGGTCGGTCTAGGTTTCGATTCTT
>JAUTXM010000377.1 GCA_030838025.1 Acidimicrobiaceae bacterium | reverse complement strand
CACGCCGCCACATCCGACCACGGCAACGGTGTCTGCCGGGGCGATCTGGGCGGTGTTCAACGCCGCTCCCACCCCGGTAAGCACGCTGCAACCGATCAGCGCCGCGACCGACAGGTCGATGTCATCGGGAATCTTGATGGCGCTCGCGGCGGGGATCACGGTCAGCTCCGAGAAGGTCCCGGCCGCGGCCATCTGATGCAGCGCCTGGCCGCCCGAGCGCAGCCGGGTGGTCCCGTCGAGCAGGCACCCCATGGCGACGCTGAGCGACGTGCTCTCGCAGATCTCGGGCTGGCCCCGCTCGCAGTAGTAACACGACCCGCACTGCGGCACCCACGAGATCACCACGTGGTCGCCCGCTGCGAGCTCGTCCACACCATCGCCGACCTCCTCGACGACGCCCGCCCCCTCGTGCCCGAGCACGATCGGCGTCGGAGTGAGCATGGTCCCGTTCTGCATGGACAAGTCGGAGTGGCACACGCCCGAGGCAGCCATGCGCACCAGCACCTCGCCCGGGTGCGGCGCCTCGATCTCGACGTCGGTGCGGACCTCCAGCGGTTGCCCGATCGTCGCCAGCACGGCCGCCTTGGACATGGGGGCGAGGCTACCGGCCCGCCTTGCGGTCCTCCCGCTCGGCCGCCTTCACGGCGTAGCCGGCGACGATGGCGGGCGGCAGGACCACGCACGCCCCGACCAGCCCGACGATGCTCACGGTCACGGCCAGCTGCGGGAAGTCGGTCACGAACCCGGCCACGAACGCCACGATGGCCATGCCGAGCAGGAGATACCCGATCCGGTTGCCGATGCTGGCCAGCCGGGCGTAGAGGGCCCGGCGCACGAGGATCGGGTCGGGGTCCGGGCCGGGGTCGGGGGTCACGCCCACCCGGCTTCAAGCAGCAGGTGGAAAAGCCTCGCCGGGAGCTGCTCGAGCGAGAACTGGGTGCGAGCGATGTGCTCATTGTGGTCCAGCAGCCGGGTGTCGGGGGACCTGAGGAAACTCCGGACCGCCTCGTGGTCCGCCACGTCCAACCAGCGGAACCCGACTGCGGCCAGCTCCCGGCCCACCTGGTAGGGGCCGACGGCCACCGGGCGTCGGTGTAGTGACGCCTCGACGGGTGGGTTGCCGAACCCCTCCTCGAGCGACGGGAACACCACCACGTCACTGGCGGCATAGGCGTCCTCGATCCGGGCGATCGGAGCGTGGCGGGTGGGAACCGTTGCTGCGTCCAGCAGCCGGGCCAGTTCCGCCCCGTACCCCTCTTCGGCCGGCCCCAGCAGCCAGTACGTCGCGCCCAAGGCCTCGGCTAGTGCGAGCCCCGCAGGGACGCCCTTTCGGGCGATGGCCCGGGTGGGTTGGACCACCAGCCAGTCGTCACGGTCATCCGTGACGCCCATCGCGGTGCGCGTCGAGTCCCGGTCGCCCGCCCGAGGGTGCGGGTCGAAGGCGTTGGCGATCGTCGTGGCTGGGATGCCGCGCTCCTCGAGCTCGCGGCGGGAATGCTCGTTGATGGTGACGTGGCGCCACGCCGGGTCCTGGGGCGGAGGGGGGCAGGCTTTGAAGTGGTCCCGCTGCCAGGGCAGGTCGTGGTGGCGCAGGATCGCCGGCCGACCCCGGAGTTGAGTCGCGAGGGCCCGGGCGGCCGCCGGGTTGAGTGGTAGTGAGAGCACGTTTTCCACCACGACGAGGTCCGCGCCTTCGAGCGCCCGTTCGAGCGCCGAGCTGTCGATGGGCGGGGGATCGACTCCGTTCAACCCGACGCCGGCCGCCAATCCTGGGATGAGGTGGTCGACCGGACCTTCGCCGGCCACGGTTCGAACGCTGAAGCCCAGTTGTTCGAGAGCCCAACCCCATTTGGCCGCCTCGACGGCCACCCCGTCAAAACCGCCCAGCCGGAACGACACGATGGCAGCGACGCGCGATGCGCTCACCCGGTCACCCTCCGCCTGGGTCGGGCGGGGACGGACGCGCGGCGGTTGGGTCGGGCGGGGGGTCCCGGGCCGCATGCCGGGCACCGGGGCGCAACAGGTGGGCGATGGTCGCAGCCACGCCCAGCGCCAGGATCAGGTCGCCGAAGGAGACGACCTCGTGGAACTGGGGCAGCGCGATGATGTCGCCGAGCATCCGGAGCTTGTCGCTCGGGCCCTCGGCGTGATGCCGGTAGCCATAGTCCAGCGACGGTTCTTCATCCCGGGTGGCGATGTGGGCCGCGACCACCGAGTTGGGGCGGACCGGCATCCCGTCGTTGAGGCCGATGACCAGCGCGTTGGCGGCCACCCCGACCGCCACGACACCGATACCGACCAACGTGGGGTTGAGGGCGGCGAAGGCGAGGAGGGCGCCGGCCCCCGCCAGGACCATGGCGGTGCCCAGGCCACCCACCTTCAGATGGTCGGTCGCCAGTTGGAGACCGAAGCCCACCATCACCAGCCACCAGGCCCGCAGGCGGTGCCGCCCGAGGAACCGGAGCCGTCCACCCGTGGCCAAACCGATGACCGCGCCGGCGACCAGGGCCAGCCCGGTGACGTAGAACATCGAGTCGAGACGCTACCGTCCGGTCAGTGTCAGCCAACGCGGACGGCGACGTGCTGTACTCGGTCGAGGATCGCATCGCCCGCATCACCATCAACCGCCCGGAGCGGCGCAACGCCCTGACGTGGGCCGCGATCGAGGAGTTGCTGGAACACCTGGCGACGGCCAAAGCCGATCCCGACGTACGGGTGGTGGTGCTGTCGGGGGCAGGCGAGGCGGCGTTCTGCTCAGGAGTCGATCTGTCGGACATGTCGGCGGGCAGGTCCCACGGCACCCTTCACGAGGCGAGGGGCCGGGTCGCGGAGCTGTTCGCCCGGCTCTGGTCCCTTGGCAAACCGGTCATCGCCGCCGTCCGGGGCTTCGCTGTGGCGGGCGGGTTCGGTCTGGCCCTGGCGTGCGACCTGGTCGTGTGCAGCGACGACAGCGTCTTCGCCGCTCCGGAGATCGACATCGGCTTGTGGCCGTTCATGATCACCGTGCCCCTCGTCCGGTCCATGCCCGCGAAGCAGGCCCTGGAGTTGATGCTCACGGGCCGGCGGGTGGGGGCCGTCGAGGCGCTGCGAATGGGCTTCGTCAACCGGGTCGTCCCCGCCTCCGAACTCGATGCCGCCACGGGCGAACTGGCATCGACGCTGGCCGCGAAATCGCCGGCCGCCATGCGCCTCGGCCGGGATTCGTTCTACGCCGTGTGGGACATGGCAGCCGCCGAGGCGCTGGCCGTCCTCCACCCCCTGTTGACCGTGGCGGTCGGAACCGACGACGCCACCGAAGGGATCGCGGCGTTCCGGGAGAAGCGGCCGCCGGAGTGGCGAGGGGTTTAGTAGGCGAGGGGTTTAGTAGTAGACCCGGCGGCGCCGGGTGCCGCTGACGAGGGCAACGATGGCGGCCGCGCCCAGCACCTCGCACACGAAGATTCCGAGCCGGTGATTGGCCGGGACGGTCCAGATCAAGCGGGCGATGACCCCGCCGATGAGGGCGCCGGCGATGCCGACCACCGTCGTTGCGAGTATGCCCATCGGGTTGTGCCCGGGCACCAACAGCCGCCCGAGTGCGCCCACTATGAGGCCGAGGATGATGATGGAAAGAATAAGGAAGAGCACATCACTACTGTGACCCCCGGAGGGTTCACGTAAACCTCCCACCCATGCCCGAGACCGCCACCATCACCATCGACCGGCC
>JAUTXM010000424.1 GCA_030838025.1 Acidimicrobiaceae bacterium | reverse complement strand
GCTGATCATTCGATGATCTACGTGCTGATCGCGGGAACGTTCACGCCCATGTGCCTCTTGGGGATGACCGGTTCCATACGGTGGGTCTACGTCGGTGTGGTGTGGGCGGGTGCACTTCTCGGTGTCGGGTTGACGATCGTGCCCAGCACACCCCTGCCCAGATTCAGCGTGGCTCTGTACCTGATACTCGGGTGGGCAGGCGTGGCCGTACTCCCCGCGCTCGCAAGGAACCCGATCCGGATCGTGCTCGTGCTCGTCGCGGGCGTGCTCTACACCGTGGGTGCAGTGCTCTTCGGGCGCCAACGCCCGCGGCTGCGTCCGAGCTACTTCGGGTTCCACGAGTTCTGGCACTGCATGGGTGTCAGCGCCGGCGCCCTACTGTTCGTCGTCAACTTGAGCCTCATCACGGCCAGGACGTAGCAGCGGGATCCGGGCTCCCCGGATCGGCACCGATGAGTTTCGCTCCCCCGAGACGTCCTACTTCGAGAACCCAAGATGCTTGGAGGAATGCAGATGAGTCTCCCCGACGTGGTGTCGCGCGACGAGTGGCTCGCCGCCCGCAAGGAGCTCCTGGTCAAGGAGAAGGCGTTCACCAGGCAGCGGGACACGCTGAGCGCCGATCGGCGCCGGCTGCCGATGGTGGGCATCGACAAGGAGTACGTCTTCGTGGGCCCCGACGGTCCAGCCACCCTGCTTGACTTGTTCGAGGGACGCCGGCAGCTGATCGTGGGCCACTTCATGTTCGACCCGAGCTGGGAGGACGGATGCCCGAGCTGTTCGGCGGGCGCCGACGAACTCTCGAGCGGTCACCTCGCCCATCTCCACACCCGAGGCACGACGTTCGTCTACGTCTCGCGAGCTCCATCCGAAAAGATCGAGCGCTACAAGGCGAAGAAGGGATGGACCTTTCCCTGGTATTCGTCGTATGGCAGTGACTTCAACTATGACTTCCATGTCACACTCGACGAATCGGTGGTGCCCGTCGAGTACAACTTCCGGACCAAGGCCGAGCATGAGCAGGCGGGCACGGCCGGCTATGTCGACGGTGAGCAGCCCATCGAGGGTCCGGGCCGGAGTTGCTTCCTCCGCGACGGCGACACGATCTTCCACACCTACTCGGTGTATGCGCGGGGCCTCGAAACGATCGGCGGCTCGTACTACCTGCTCGACGAGACAGCGCTCGGACGCCAGGAGGAGTGGGAGGAACCAAAGGGCCGTGCTACCGACGCTCGCGGTGCGATCCCGAGTTTCTCAGCCTGACCAGCTAACTCTTCTCGGTGACCCCGGCCGAATCGAAGGTGGCCATCTCGCCAAGGAGGCGGGCGCTGGCTTCGATGACCGGCAGCGCCAGGCAGGCGCCGCTGCCCTCACCGAGGCGCATCCTGAGGTCGAGCACCGCGTCGAGTCCCAGGTGATCCAAAACGGCGGTGGCACCCGGCTCGGCCGATCGGTGACCCGCGATACAGAACCCCACCACCTCGGGCACGAGGGACACCGCGACCAGCAGGGCGGCGTCGGCGATGACACCGTCGACGACCACGGGAACCCGCGCCGCAGCCCCGCCGACGATGAACCCCACCAGCGCTGCGATCTCCAAGCCGCCGACGGCCGCCAGGAGGGCCAGCGGGCCATCGTCGAGGGCTGACGCGTGGAGCAACAGCGCCTGTTGGATCACCGCCACCTTGTGGGCCAAGGTGGCGTCGTCGATGCCCGTGCCGCGTCCGGTGACCTGCACCGGCGACACTCCCGTGCACGCCGCGATGAGCGCCGCCGCGGGCGTGGTACTGCCGATCCCCATCTCGCCCGTCACCAGGCACCGGGCGCCGCCTTCCAGTAGCTCGGTCGCCGTCTCGGCCCCGACGTCGAGGGCTCGCCGGGCCTCCTCTTCGGTCATGGCGGGTTCCACCGCCAGGTTGCCGGTGCCCGCTCGCACCCGTCGCCGGCGCAGCCCCGGCGCCCCGTCGAGCCCCAGCGCCGAGAGATCGGTGGCAACGCCCACGTCGACCACGATGAGGTTGGCGCCGGATTGCCGGGCCAGCACGCTGATGGCGGCGCCGCCGGCCACGAAGTTGGCCACCATTTGAGCCGTTACCTCTCGAGGCCAGGGTGTGACTCCTTCGGCGAGCACCCCGTGGTCCCCGGCGAACACCGCGACTGCCGCTGGGGTGGGCAACGGGGGCGGGCAGCACCCGGAAATCCCGCAAAGCTGATTACCAATGGCCTCGAGTTGGCCGAGCGACCCTGCCGGTTTGGTCAACCTGCGTTGACGTGCCACCGCGTCGGCCATGGCCGTGGCATCGAGGGGGCCGACGGCGGCTGCCGCAGTGTCGAACGATCGAGTCATATGTTCTCCTTCGCACGAGGCCAGGAGACAGATCGGGACCGGACACGGGCGGGGCCTCCGCAGCCTGTGACCATCGGTGAGGCCGGTCTCCTGACTTCCAGATCAGCGCCTCCGCCTGCCTTCCCAGATCAGATGATCCAGTGGCGTCGTTCGACGGCGGCTCCCTGGTCACAGTGGCGGGACCCGTGCCGGAATCTCACCGGCTTCCCAGATTCTCCCCCGGAGGGGCACCTCATATGTCTGTCCGGACGAAGCGTAGCCGCGCGCCGGCGGTGGCTCTTGGCCTCCAAGCGCCCCTCACCCCACCTTGTACCTCGTGGGGACCATTCGCTGCTCCTCCTTGGGGGGCCGCACATAGGCCCGCTTCTGGCGGGGGGGCAGTTCGATCGGTGGGTCGGTCGTGTGTTCGTGGGGCACCATCGTGAGCAGGTGGCTGATCAGGTTGAGCCGCGCTGCCCGCTTGTCATCCGCCTCGACCACCCACCATGGTGATTCCTTGGTGTCGGTATAGGCGAACATCTCGTCCTTGGCCTCGGAGTAGTCGACCCAGTGGGCCCGAGCCTGAAGATCATTTGTGCTTAGTTTCCACCGCTTGTGCGGATTGGCAATCCGCTGCTGAAACCTCCGCTCTTGTTCCTCATCACTCACCGACAACCAGTATTTGACGAGCACAATGCCGGATCGAATGAGCGACCGTTCGATCTGCGGGCAATCGCGCATGAACTGGCCGTACTCCTCCTCCGTGCAGTAGCCCATAACCCGCTCGACACCTGCTCGGTTGTACCAACTCCGGTCGAAAAGGACAATTTCCCCGGCCGCCGGAAGGTGTGCCAGATAGCGCTGGAAGTACCACTGTGTGCGCTCCCGCTCAGTCGGTGCAGGAAGGGCTACCACCCGGCAAAATCGGGGGTTGAGGAATTCGGTCACTCGCTTGATCGTTCCGCCCTTGCCAGCCGTATCGCGGCCTTCGAAGAGAACCAGCAACCGTACGCCATGGTGCTGGATCCACTCCTGCATGTAGAGCAATTCGATCTGAAGGCGCTCGAGCTCCTTCTCAGACTCCTTGCCGGAGAGCCGTTTCGGGGTGTCGGGGGTGTCGGTGTCCACCTTCCTCAGGCTACGCGGCGGTGCACCGAGATGTCGTAAGCGCCTTCACGCATTCGTCTCGCACCACTGCGCCGAGCCATGCCCCAACCCGGTCGGGTTGGCGTATCTTGCCCAGGTTGTGACCGAGTCGAATCCAAGCCGCTGCCTCGACGCGAGCCGCGTCTTCGACATTCAGCCGGTGGGCCATTGTGATCGACGAGACGAGATCCGAATAGCTGGCAACGAGCTCATCCCAGGCCCGGCAGTCACCGTCTGCGGCACCGATTACGAGCTGACCGACGTCGCTCCTTGAAGGGCGGTTTTTGGAAGCAGTCGTTCGGTCGGGTGATCTCATTTCGAGACTCCAATCGTTGCCATTAGTGTCCGAGCGGCGTCCGGTCGAGCCGATTCATGTACCAGAGCATCGACAGTCCGGCTCTGATACGCGTCGCCGCGCCTTCCCCCTCGCTCCTCGGGTGCTCGCCCCGCCCCCTGGCCCGTGAGGAATAATCTGCGTAGTGCCAATGTCCGGAGGCGACCGACCGTTTATCGGTCGGACAGAGGAACTGGACCACTTGGACGGTGGCCTCGCCGACACTGTGGCCGGCAAGGCCGCGATCGTCGTCGTCGGGGGCGAGAGTGGGGTGGGCAAGACCCGTCTCGTCACGGAGTTCGTCACTCGGGCGCGTGCCCGGGGGGCAATCGTGCTTTTGGGGGGATGTACGGATTTCGGGGAGAAGGGCCCGCCCTATTGGGCGGTTCTCGAGGCGCTACGTCCGGTGTGGAGCCAGGTCGGCTTGGTCCAACCGGAGTCGGTCCGACCGTCGATGGCCGACGCCGCTGCGAGCGCCGGTCTGCGGCCCGGGGCGAGCGCCGAAGGCGCCGGGGCACCGGGGGCCGGCCCGAGTGGAGGCCTGAGTGAGCAGCCGAGTGCGGATCCCGGGGGGCCTGCACCGGATGTGGCCGACCCGCCAGGCGCCGGGGCGATCCCGCTGTTCGAACGCATTTTGTGGGTCTTGCGCGCGCTGTCGGAGCGAGCCCCGGTCGTGCTGGTCATCGAGGATGTCCACTGGGCGGATCGATCGACTCGCGACCTCACGGCGTTCTTGCTGGCCAACCTTCACCAGGACCCGGTCATGACGATCCTGACCTACCGAAGTGAGGCGCTGGGACGGCGCCACTCACTCCAGCCGCTGTTGGCGGAGCTGCGCCGGAGCAGGCGGGCCGAGTTCATCGATCTCCAACCGTTCACGTTCCCCGAGATGGTGGCTCAGCTCCATGGAATCCTCGGGCGCCCGCCCGAGGAGGAGTTGGTGAAGCTGACGTGGGACCGGTCGGACGGAAACGCCTTCTTCGCCGAGGAACTGGTGGCGGCGGTCGGATACGGCTACGGAAACGAGCTCCCTCCAACCCTGCGCCACATCCTGTTGTGCCGGATCGATGTACTGCCCGAAGCGGCACGTCGGGTCCTGCGGCTTGTGGCGGTGGCGAGTGATCGAGTGTCCTATCCGCTGCTGGCCGAGGTTGCCGGCGTTCCCGACGGCGACCTGGTGGCGGCGCTTCGCGACTGTGTCGAGCACCAACTACTGGCTGTAAACACCGACGGGGACACCTACCGCTTTCGGCACAGCCTCATGCAGGAGGTCCTGTACGAGGAGTTGCTGCCGGGCGAGCGACAGATATTCCACGCAGCGTACGGACAGGCCCTCAGCCGAGGGCTCGACCGCCGCCCCGACAGCGTGGCCGCGGCCAAGCTCGCCTATCACTGGTACGCCGCCGGCGATCCGGAGCGGGCGCTCGGCGCGGCGGTCGAAGCGGCGGGGGCCGCAGCAGCGATCTACGGCTTCGCCGAAGCGCAGCGCCACTACGAGCGGGCAATCGAGGTCTGGGAAAAGGTGGCCCGTCCGCATGAGATCGTCGGACTCCGACGCTCCGATCTGTTCGAACGGGCGGCCGAGGTGGCGCATCTGGCCGGGGAGCACCGGCGGGCCAGCCACCTCATTCGCGCCGCCTTGTCCGCCACCGACGATTCCCCCAGCGCGGAACGCGGCACCACGGGGGGCGGATCCGGCACCTCGCCAACGCGCCCGCCGAGTACCCAACGGGCGGTACGTCAGCAGAAGCTGGGCCGGTATCTGTGGGCCGCGGGCGACAGCCACGAGGCGCTGAAGGCCTACGAGGAGGCGGTTCGCTCAGTATCAACCGAAGAAGCCAGCCATGACCGTGCGAGCGTCGAAGGCGCCTATGCCGAGGCCCTCATGCTGTCAGGACGCTATCGGGCGTCGCGGGAGTACGCGGAGGCGGCCTTATTGGTAGCTCGCCAAGCCGGGGCACAACTCGAGGAGAGCCAGATCCTCGCCACACTCGGCTTCGACCTGGCGTTTCTTGGCGACTCGACGTCGGGGGTGATGGCGCTCGAACGAGCGCAGGTCATTGCCGAAGCGTTGGGCAACCCCGAGGACATCGGACGGGCCTATCTCAACCGGGCGGGGCTTTTCTCAGGACCGCTCAACCGCCTGTCTGAGGCGGCCGAGATTGCCGAGCGAGGCGTCGCCCGCGTCCGCCGACTCGGGCTCGAACGCACCTTCGGCGTGGCGCTTCAGGCCATCGCGATCAACACTTTGTTCCGGTTGGGTCGCTGGCCGGAGGCCGACCGGCTCCTGCAGCAGTCCCTGGCCGCCAGGCCCACGGGGACGGCCGCGATCGACCTGTGCCTGGCGCGGGCCAAGTTGTCGGTGGGCCGAGGTGACTTCGAGGCCGCCGAGGCCGATCTGAACGCGGTAGAGGACTTGGCCGCAAGCGGTCTCGGTCCACGTTACGAGGCTCCCTTGCTGACATTGCGAGCCGGTGTCGACCTTTGGATGGGTCGGGCGACGCAGGCGCGCCAGGCCGTCAACCGGGGCATCCTGGCGTCGGTCAGCGGGAGTGACGACGTATGGCTGCTGGCACCGCTCATCTGGCATGGTTTGCGGGCCGAGGCAGACATCGCCGAGCAGTCTCGAGCCCGGCGCGATCCAGCCGCGCTCGAGAGCGCGCTCACGCTCGCCGCCGGACTGCAGGCTCAAGTCGAGAACCTGGCCGACGACACCGCCGACGCAGCCCCGTCCATCCTGCAGGCCGTCGAGGCCTACCTGAGGCTGTGCCAGGGAGAAGCATCGCGGGCGGAGGGGCGACCGGCGCCCGACGTGTGGGCCGACGCCGCTCGGCGCTGGCGCGAACTGCAGCAGCCGTACCCGTCCGCCTATGCCACCTGGCGTGAGGCCGAGGCGTTGCTTGCCAGGCATAGTCGGTCGGCTCGAGCCGCGGAACTCCTTCGCAGCGCCCATCAGACCGCGGTGCGCCTCGGAGCGGTGCCGTTCCGGCGCGAGGTCGAGTCCTTGGCTCGCCGGGCACGCGTCACCCTTGCGGCCGCAACGTCGGAAGCGACGGCCGCGGCGGAACCCGGCGCCGACGGCCGATCGGTCCCGGCCGGCCAGACGCCAGGCACGGAGCCCCGCGTGGATGCCGGCTCCGAAGCCGGTACCCACGCCGGCAGCCGAGCGGGCAGCCATGGCAGCGGCCAGGCGGGCACCCATGCCAGCGGCCAGGCGGCCACGCACGCCGGCACCCATACGAGCAGCCAGGCCGGCGGGATCGGCGGCGGAACCGTCGCTGGTGCGGACCGTGCGGCGATCCAGGCCCGATACGGGCTGAGCGGTCGTGAGCTGGAGGTCTGGCTGCTGTTACCGGAAGGCCTGACCAACAACCAGATCGGGCAACGCCTCTTCATCAGTGGCAAAACGGCGAGCGTGCACGTCACGAACATCCTTCGCAAGCTTGCGGTCAAGTCCCGGGTCCAGGCGATCGCCCTGGCCCACCAGGCGGGCCTGGTCGAGCACCGGGCACCGCCGGAATAAGTCGTCACAAACGGTATATAAGGCGTTGCCTTATATACAGCGTATACCCAGGGCGCGAGGATGGCCCCAGTAGACGCCGTAGGAGGAATGATGCTCCAGCCCGACGACCGCCGCTCCTATTTCGACCTCGTGGGCGATCACGAGGATCGCCGCATCGTGTCCACGCTTGTCTCGGCCGCGGCCCATGGCGACCGGGGGGCAACCGAGGCCCTGGTCCAGAGGTACTCGGGCCTGGTGTGGTCGATTGCGTGGGGTTACCGGCTGAACGGCGCCGACGTCGCGGATGTCAGTCAGGTCGTCTGGTTGCGTCTCATCGAGAACATCGGTCGAATCCGCCAACCGGGAAGCGTCGGCGCGTGGCTGGCATCGGTCACCCGCAACGAGTGTCTTCGGGTGCTGCGGCACGCGGAACGTGAGGTCGTCGTGGCCGACTCCCTTGACCTCGACGAGCGCGCCAGCGACGGTGACATCGACTTCGCACTGCTGAGTGAAGAACGCGATGCCGCCTTGCGCGAGGCCTTCGACTGCCTGCCGCCCCGGTGGCGTTCGCTGCTCGAGGTGTTGATGGACACGCCACTTGCGAGCTACGAGGAGGTGGCGGAGACCGTCGGCATGCCGATCGGGAGCATCGGCCCGACTCGGCAGCGATGCCTCGAGCGGCTGCGCGCCGCACCGGTCCTGCTCGAGCTCGCGGCCGCCTAGTGCGATGGATACCCTGACGCTCCCGACATGGGAGGTGGATCCCGCGCTGCCTTCGGTCGATCTCCTCTCGCCCGCGCCGACGCTGGTCGACCGCTACGACGCCGAGGGGGTCGCCCAGGTGGTGCGAGCCCTCGAGGCCATCCAGGTCGACGCCGACCGCCGGGACCCCTTGTACGAGAACGACGGTGTGGCGTGCTTCGACTACCTGTACACCGTGATTACCAAGAACGTCCTGCGCTGTGTCCACGCCAAGGGCTACGAGGAGCTCGACGAAGACGATCCCCGCTTCCAAGACCTGGCCTTTCTGGCATGCCTGGACGTGGCCTTCGCCAACCGCTATCTGGAGGCGCTGGGATTCGGCGAGGCGCCGGAGTTCCAACCAAGTTGCTGGCAGACGCTGATCGACCACCGCGAGATGCGCGACATCTCACCGCTGGTGTTTGCCATCGCCGGAGTGAACGCCCATGTCAACTTCGACCTGCCCTTCGCCCTTATCAAGGCGTGTTCGGTCTTGGCTTCGGAACTCGACTCAGGCACCCATCACGAGGACTACCAGCTGATCAACCAGATCTTCGCGCTCCACATGCAGCAGTTGCGCCGGCACTTCGAGAATCGCTTCGAGCGAGGATTCGACCGGGCCTTGGTCTCGACGATCGAAAACCTGCTGGGCGACCTCGTCGTCGTGGTGGCGCGAGACATGGCCTGGATGACGGCCAAGAGGCTGTGGCGGTTTCATGAGGACAAGGCACGGATGCTTCGGGCGGCCAAGTCACGCGATCGCTGGGTCAGGCGGGTGAACAACTGCCTGTTCAAACTGGATCGCCTTCCGGCGGCGGCGTTCCGAGGCCTTCATTTGGTCCCCGGCCCCTCGCGGGCGGTGGCGCAACGCGGCCTCGGCCGGACCGGGTGGGTGGCCCGCGACGCCACGTAGCCCGCCCGTAGCCCGCCGTAGCCCGCGCGGGACCAGGCGAGTGCTAGGCGCTGCTGCCGTGGTGGCGCCGGCCCACGATCAGCCACCAGACACCGGCCACCACCGCCACGATCACGGCGACATGAAACAGCCAGCCCACCAGGTGGAAGATCGCAGCGAGCACGGCAAATATCGCGGCTACGGCGAGACTGCCGAGCACGATCCCGGCTGCCACGGCCAACATGAGGCCGACCAGGCTGTGCTTTCGTTCATCGATCATCTCGTCCCTCCTTCTCTACGAACGCTACGCCGGACGACGTCATCTGCCATCCGCCCTAGCGACGATTGCGCCATCCCCCTCAAGGTGGACGCGAGTCCACCTGGGGGAGTCCCTTCCCCTTGGGCGTTACTGGCTGGGCTCTGCCAGCCCGCATTCGTAGGCGAGGACCACGGCCTGGATCCGGTCCCGCAGTCCCAGCTTGGTGAGGATGTGCGTGACGTGGGTCTTGACGGTCGCCTCGCCGATGTACAGCTGCTCGCCGATCTCGGCATTGGACTGGCCCCGTGCCACCTCCCGCAAGACGTCGAGCTCGCGCTCGGTCAAGGCCGCCAATCGCGAGGGGATCTCGCCTCGTGGGGTGAGGCCGGGCCGCCGGGCGAACTCCTCCATGAGCCGCTTGGTCATTCGCGGCTCGACCAGGGCGTTGCCCGCGTAGGCGGCATGAATGGCGGCCACCAGTTCGTCAGGGGGCGACGCCTTGAGGAGGAAGCCGCTGGCGCCGGCCCGCACCGACGCGAACAGGTGCTCGTCAAGGTCGAACGTCGTGAGTACGACGACCTTGGCGCCCGACGCCTCGACCAGGCGCCGGCAGGCCTCGACGCCATCCATCCGGGGCATCCGGACGTCCATGAGCGTCACATCGGGCTGGAGGCGGCCGGAGGCTTCGATGGCTTCGACGCCATTGGCCGCCTCGCCGATGACGCGCAGGTCCGGCTCGGCTTCGAGGATCAGCCGAAGCCCGGTGCGAACCATGGCCTCGTCATCGACGAGCAACAGGCGGATCACGACATCATCGGGCAAGACGCGCAGCTTGTCAGGCTGCGATGGCCAGCACGGGAACCGAGGCGTAGACGCGCCACCCCGGGCCGGGAGTGCGAGGGCCCGCTTCGAGCGAGCCGCCGAAGGTCGCCAACCGCTCCGACATCCCGAGTAGCCCGTGACCGCCGCCGGGCCGGCCGACAGCGGCGCTGCCCGGTCCGTCGTCGTCGACAAACACGGTGATGACCTCGGGCGAGTAGATGAGCTGGACTTCGATGGCGGCATCGCCGGCGTAGCGGGCCGCGTTGGTCAGGGCTTCTTGGACCACGCGGTAGATGACCAACTCCACGCTGGCCGGCACCCGGGGGGGATCGCCGAGGGTGTGCAGGGTCACCGGCCGCCCCGCCTCCTGGAGGGTGGCGACCAGTGAAGGGATGTCGACCAGCCGCGGCAGCGGTACCCGCCTCGGATCCATGCGCGGCTGCGGCGCAGCCACGGTGGCCAGGCCCGTCGATCGATTGCCCGCGGCGCCGGCGACACCGCCGACCGTCGGCGCGGAACCCGGTCCCAGGGCGGGCTGACCGAAACCACGCGGGGATCCGTAGCCATTGGCGCCGCCGAAGTCGCCCGCACCACCGAACTCATTGGGCGCACCCGGACCGCCGGCCGCGCCGATCGACGCATCGGCCCCGCGCAGCACGCTCAGCATGCTGTCGAGCTCACTCAGGGTCTGGCGCCCGGTCTGCTCGGCTGCCGCCAATGACGCCTCGGCCTCGTCGGGCTTGCTGTCGGCAACCCGGCGGGCGGCGGTGATCTGGATCGTCATGAGGCTGACGCCGTGGGCCACGATGTCGTGCAACTCCCGGGCGATGCGGACCCGCTCCTCCGCCACGGCCAACTGGGCGCTGCGATCCTCCTCCACCTGCAGGCGTCGGGCTCGACGCAGCAGCATGCCCGTACCCACAGCGATGAGGAACAGGGGCCAGAACATGGCCGGCCCAACCCGAACGAGGCCGGCGCTGTCGATCAGGAATACCGCGCCGATGAGAAAATAGAAGGTGCCAATGGTGACTCGGCCGCTGCGGTAGCGGTAGGTGATCAGGGCCGCCTTGGCGCCGGAGTCGCCGGCGTCGCTTCCGGTCACGACCGCCGTCGCGGTCACCGGGCGCCCTTCGGCGTGAACACCAAGCCCGCGGGCTTCACCGGATCGCGTGGGCCGGCTGGGCCAAGTTTGAGCGCGCCGCCGTCGGGGGCCGTCGGCGCGCTCGGAGGAGGATCAGTCAGAACCGACCCGGTGGTGATGGCCGCCGTGCCAAACCCCGCGTTCACCTCGATGGTCAGGACCGGTCCACCGGCGATTGGGTGAAGCACCTGATGGACGACGCGGTTGACGCCGGAAACGGCAACGCCGTCGACGTCGATCATGCCCGCGGACACCCGGGCGTCAAGGACCACGGCCAGGTCGGCGGGCACGTTGATCTCCAGCCTCCCGGCGGCACTGTCGACGGCCAAGGACCGGGCCCCAGGAAGTGGCAGCGGGAGTTGGGTCAGGTCGATCACGGTCTTGCCGAAACCGGAGTGGACAACGGAGGGAACGCCATCCCATGTGGTCGGCGAGATGGTGCGGGCCCCGACCTCGAGGTGACGGAATCCGACCGGCAGGCCGGGCGACGCCGAGAATGCGAGGAGCCCCAAGGCGAGCACGGCCCCGCCAATGACGGGCCAGGACCGTCGGCTCAGCGCCCAGTCGGTGCGGGCCGTGACGACCGTGGCCGCGCCGAGGACCATGAGGGCGACCGCGATGACGGCCTCGGTCGATACGTGGGCGACGCGGGTTCCCGCAGCCAGCCAGGCCAGCCCGAACACGACTGCGAGCAGTCCGAGCAAGGTGCTGCCGTCGTGGCGGTGCCGCAATGGCGGTGCCGGTATCGATGCCAGGGCGGCCGCCCGTTCGCCCCTGCGCGTCCTCGGCGGCGGTGGTCCGCTGGGCCGATCCCGCGACCCGGCGCCGGGCCGCAGGCCCGCGCCCTGCCGGTAGTGGCGGCCCCAGTTGTCCCAACGGGGCGGGCTCCCCGGCCTCGGGCCCCGGGGAGAACGCTCGTGCACGTCGACTCCGTCGACTTTATCGACTCGATCCCTAAAGGCGCCGTGGCCGCTATGGCCGCCGTGATGGTGGCGGTGGTTGCGGGCGGACCGGCGAACCGCCAGCTGCGCTTGGCGCAGTTCGTCTCGGGCCGCCCGCCCGGCCGCCGCCAGATCCTCTCGCGCCGACCGCCGGCCGGCGGCCGGCGCGCCACCAGCCTCGGGCCCATTCACATCCTCTCGGGCCCGGTCGACCGCGGCCCGGATGTCGCGGCCCAATGACCGGGCCAGCGCCCTGACATCCTCGGCGACCCGGCGCAGCTCGTCATCGCTCGGCACGCTCCTGAGCCTACGACGGCCGTCTCGCAGCGGACATCCCCCTGAGGTCGGAGCACGCTCTCCCTCCTGCGTGGGATTGCTCCCCCCACATGACCCGCCTCAGGCACCGCCGCCCGAAACGGCGGCGCTGCTCAGCAGCCGCCGGCCGCGGTGCCTATGGCCCGCAGGCCCGCCAGATCCCCTGCCTGGTAATCGGTCGGCGAACCAGACCCGGCGGAGGCGTACATGACCTCGTTGGACCGGGAGGCATGGCCGAGGCCGAGGGAGTGACCCAGCTCGTGGCGCAGCACCGTTGCCAAGTAGGGCTGGGCCTGCTGGCTGATCACGACCGCGGCCGAGGTGAGCCAGGAGCCCACGGCCCGCCAGGTGGTCAGCCCGATGCCGGCGTCGGCCGGAACCGGACCCCAGATCACCGTGATCGCTGCCGGACCGCTCACGACCTGGATCCGCAGACCGGTGATGGAGGCCAGCTCGCTCACGATCCCGGCCACTGCGGGCCCGGTGCTGTTCACGGTGATGACCTGGCAAGGGTTCCATCGGTAGCCGATGAGGCTGAAGTCGTTGGCGCTGCCCGAGCTCCCCGCGGGAGTGGACTTCGCAGGAGCAGGAGCAGGAGCAGGAGCAGGGGTAGTCGCGGGCCGCGGGGCCGTCGTGGCCACGGTGCGGGGCGCGGTGGTCGCAACGTGCGCCGTGGCCGGTGGTGCCGTCGACGCCGTGGTGGGAGGCGTCGTCGTCGGCGCCACGGTCGTCGGGGCGGCGGTGGTTGGGGTTGTGGAGGTGGTGTCGTCGGCGGCAGGTGACAGGACGGCGTCGGCGGCGCGGCTGGCCGATGCCGCTTCCACCGCCGGTTGCGCGACGACGGGACGCACCCCGGCGGTCCGAGAGGCGGCTGCGGCGGCCGCCGCGCCCGTGCCGCCGACACCGCCGATACCGCCGCTCAGCAGGACCGCGACGGCTGCGACCAGCACCAGGGTCGCAGCCCAGATGACTGCGAGAGCGAGACGCAAGCGATGTACCATGGCACCGGCTGTCGTCGGAGCAGGCTGCCCAGTTGAGCGATTAACGTGAGATTTAGCCTGGACTTCAACCTTGGCGTGCGTTTCGCGCGGGTTGGGGCGATTGGTCCCGCACAGGCTCGCAACCGTGTCGAATTGCCGCACATCGGGCGCGGCTACAGGCGTTGACTGAGAGTCATTTGATGCGCGTCGGCGTGTTGATCAAACAGGTGCCGCTGGTCGAGTCGGCGACCTTGGGGCCCGACGGACGCCTGCGCCGCGAGGGAATGGAATCCGAGATAAACGCCTATTGCCGGCGCGCCATCAGCCAGGGCGTCGACTTGGCGCGGCAATCGGGCGGGACCTGCACCGTCTTCACGCTCGGGCCGCCCCAGGCCGAAGACGCGCTCCGGGAGGCCGTTGCATGGGGTGCCGACGAGGGCGTACTGCTCACCGATCCCGCGTTTGCCGGTTCCGACACGCTGGCGACCGCCCGTGCCCTGCGGGCGGCGCTCGAGCTCGTCGGGCCATTCGACCTGATCCTCGCCGGCCGCAACTCGGTGGACGCCGATACCGGCCAGGTGGGGCCCGAGGTGGCCGAGCTCCTGGGGTTGCCGTTCCTCGCGGGCGTCAAGGCCATGGCGGTGACGGCGGGAACGGTCGTGGCCCGATTGGAGCTTGACGACGGCTGGGCCGACGCCGAGGTCGACCTCCCCGCCGTTGTCTCGTGTGCCGAGCGGCTGTGCCCACCGGCCAAGGTCGACCCCGAAGGGCGGGCGGCCGTCGACCCGGCCCGGATTCGCCGGCTGCACGCCGCCGCCCTCGGCCCGGGGCCCTGGGGACAGGCCGGCAGCCCCACCCGCGTGAGCGGGGTCCGGACCCTCCTGGTGGCCCGCCCAGGGCTGGTGCTCGATGGCCCCTTGGCGGACCAGGTCGCCCAGGCGACGTCGCTGTTGCGTGACGCCGGGGCCCTCGGGGTGATCGGCGCCCCGCCAGACGCGGAGGGCGACATGGTCCCTGACGGATGGGGGAGGGGGGAAAAGGTGGTCGCGGTGCTCGTCGAGCGGGATCGGCCCCAGGTGGCCCGGCAGCTGCTCGGCGCCGCCGCCCGGTTGGCTCACGCCGTCAACGGGCAGGTGACGGCCATCGCCGAGGTGGGGAGCCTTGATGCCACGGCCGTCGGCGCCTGGGGCGGCGACCAGCTGGTGGTCGTGGCGGGCGTCGCCGCCGAGGAGGACCTGGCGTGCGCCGCCGCCGAATGGGTGACCGACACGGTGCCGTGGGCGGTATTGGCGCCGGGCACGCTCTGGGGTCGAGAGGTGGCGGCGCGCCTGGCCGCCCGGCTCGGAGCGGGGTTGACCGGCGATGCCGTCGAGGTGGCCGTCGATGATGGCCGGTTGCTGTGCTGGAAGCCGGCCTTCGGGGGCCAGTTGGTCGCCGCCATCACCAGCTCGTCGGCGACGCAGATGGCAACGGTGCGACCGGGCATGTTGCCGACCCTGCGACCCCGTCCGGTCCGCCCCGTTGCGGCCACCGAGCGGACGGTTCGTCCCGCCGGTCGCGTTCGCCTGCTCGGCCGCGGGCGCGACGACGATCTCGATGACCTCGCCATCGCGGATGTGGTGGTCGGTGTCGGCGCTGGTGTCGAGCCGGCCGAGTACGACCGCGTGCAGCCGCTCGTGGACGTACTGGGCGCCGCCTGGGCCGCGACCCGAAAGGTCACCGACCAGGGATGGCAGCCCAGATCACGTCAGATCGGCCTCACCGGGCGAAGCCTGGCGCCTCGCCTGTACGTCGCCATCGGGCTCTCGGGAACATTCAATCACCTGGTCGGCGTGCGCGGCGCGGGCAAGATCCTGGCCATCAACTGTGACCCGGCGGCCAAGGTATTTGCCGCCACCGACATCGGCATCGTCGGCGACTGGCGTGAGGTGGTGCCCCTCCTGGTGGAGCGGATCGCTCACGAGGGGCGGGCGGACGCCAGGGCGTAGGTGGCGAGACTGTCGATCGAGTAGCCGGGAAGGCCGCCGTTCACCTGGACCTTTGACTGAACCGGGAGGCCCAGCGACGGAAGGTACGTGTCCCATTCGGAGATGACAAGTGTGGTCCCGCTCAGTGTGAGGGTGGTGTAGACCACGAAGGAGTTCACGGCCGACCCCGAGACGCTCCCCTTCAAGGTGAGCGCGCTGGTCGCCTGACCCTGCCCACAGGTCGCCTGTCCCGAAAACATCTTCCCAGCTGCCAGCGGCCAGGGCGGTGACGCCACCGGGGAGTTGAAGGTGCAGGTCGTGCCGAACAGCGGCACCGTCTCGGCGAGCAGGAACACGCCGGAATTGTTGAACAGAAGGCTGGTCGTGGTCGAGGAGTTAGCCCACTGTTGCAGCCCAGCGCCGGTCGTACTGACGGTCAGGGGGCTATGTACAGCGGCCGGCGTAGTCGTCGTGTTCTTTCCGATCGTCACGACCGAGGAGCCCGCGCCGACCAGGTTGTACTGGTAGGTCCCCGGGGCGACAGGGGCGGGACCGGTGGACACGGGGGTGGTGGGCCTCGTCCCGGTGGTGGCCGGCCGCGTGGTCACCGTGGTGGCGCCGCCGCCCGACTGAACTGCCCCTCTGGTGGCCCCGGCATGAGCCGGCGCGGCGCTCGCGGGTGCGGCCTCGGTCGTCGGCTGGCCCAGCCCGCTTGTCGGAGGGGCGGTCGTGTCCGCACTTCCACCGGCGGGATCGCCGGGCGTGGCTGCGCTCGACGGGCCGGAAAGCGCCCGTATCGCGGCCGACTTGTGGCCCGAGCCGGATGAACACCCAACGGTCGCCGAGGCCACCCCGACGACGAGCGCCGCGGCGGCGATCCTCTTTCCGAACCGGCGTGATCCGATATGACCCATGAACAACTCGCCCTCCCGACCGCGGCCGCGTGCATCCCGGCCTGCTTGTGTTTTCGGCATGTCGGGCGTCGCCCCCAACGTGATTTGTCCTAAGAAGTCCTTAAGTTCCTGATGCCGCGGGCAGGATCCGAACGTCGACGTGTCGAATCTTCAGGGTGATTTGCGACGGTCGCGGCATTCGGACGGGGATGGGCGAAGGGGTTCCGAGGGGGGTTCCTTGCGCCGCCGCGCGCCCGTAGTGCACCTCGTGGGACCGCTGGTGGTGGCGCTGCTCCTGATGGGCGGCGTGACGGCGGCGGTGGCGACGCGCCATGATCGACATGACGCCACCGTTCCCACCGCCTTGAGCGGCGCCAGCCGACCAGTCTCGGACAGCCAGCCGGAGCCACCGGCCAAGGGCCAACAGGCGCGGCGTCCCGTGACCACCTTGAAGTCCGTGCCCCCGACGTCGACCACGACGGCTGCGCCACCAGCGGTGCCCGCGGCGGGCCAGGCCCACACGCCCAGCGCCATCGTGACCCTCGCGGGTCCGGCCGCGCCATTGGTGGTGCAGGCCGTGCAAAAGCTCAAGGGCGTGGAGGCAGTGGAGGTCGTCGACATCGGCACGGTCGTGCTCCAAGGAGCGCCGGCGGTCTCCGTCGGTGTCGATCCGGGCACCTTCCGCAACTTCACGCCTCCCGTTACCGCCTCCGCCGACCGGCTCTGGCAGTACATCGCCTCGGGCACGCTGGCGTCGTCGTTCGAGATGTCCCGCGACCGCCAGTTGGCCCTCGGCGCGGAAGTGCCCGTGGTCGCAGCCGGTCCGGGAGCCACGACCAACCAATGGTTGGGCGCCTTCATGTCTGTCGGCCTGCCGGGCATCGATCTGGTCGTGAGCCGCCAGATGGGTAGGACCCTCGGATTGTCACCGGGCGCCGGATTGATCGTGAGCGCACCGAGCGCTGATCCCTTCGTCCTGCAGTCGGCGGTCAAGGCCGTCGCCCACGACGCCTCGGTGGTTCTCATGCGCCCCGGCCTGGCCCTCGCCAGCGCGCCCGCCCGGGGGAGCGCAGGCATGATCACCACCGGACAACTGTCCACCGCGCTGACCGCAGCCGTGAGCCGGCTCGGCAAGCCCTACATCTGGGGGGGCACGGGGCCCAACGGATTCGACTGCTCAGGCCTGGTGGGCTGGTCGTTTGCCGCCGCCGGGATCAGCCTGCCGCGGACCGCGGCCGAGCAGGCCCTGGCCGGACCCGCGGTCCCGGTCAGTCAACTCCAGCCGGGTGACCTGCTCTTTTGGGCGTACGATCCCGGCGATCCCGGCTTCATCGACCATGTCGCGATCTATCTCGGCAACGGCCAGATGATCGAGGCGCCCCAGACGGGCCAGTCAGTGCACGTGATCCCGCTCCAAAGGAACCATCTGGTGGGAGCAGTGCGCATCAACCCGGCGGTGTCGTCCCGCCTGGGCGGCCCCTGGATTCGGTAGGCCGGAGCCATCAGAAGCCGAGGGCCTCGCCGCTGATCGACTCGACCTGGTAGCCCCGGGACCGCCATGTGGCGGCCTCGGAAATGGCATCACGGCCCACCAGGATGACGACCACCTGTCCACCGGGCCGGCGTACGACCTGAGCCGGACGAGCCAGCGTCGTCGCCGCACGTGCAGTCACCGCCGAGACACTCGCTGTAGCCACCGCTGGCCTCCTAAGTCGTGATTCACCAATGACAGAGTCGGCACAATCGCGTCTGATACTTAAGTCCTTGGGACTATCTGATCGATTGTTCTGCCGTCGATAGAGTCCCGGCCTATGTCACGCGACGACCGCGACCGGTTGTACATCGACGGGCAGTGGGTTCGGCCCAACGGGACCGGAACCATCGACGTCATCAACGCCGCTACCGAAGAGGTCATGGGCTGCGTTCCCGACGGCACCGCGGACGACGTCGACCGGGCGGTACAGGCGGCGCGGCGGGCCTTCGCCGGGTGGTCGGTCACCGAACCGGAGGAGCGGGCCGACGCGCTGCGCCGGATCACCGAAGGCCTTCAGGGCCGGATGATGGAGATTGCCGCCGTCATCGCCCAGGAGGTCGGCATGCCGATCAACCTGGCGATGCTCATCCAGGCGGGGCTGCCCGTCATGACCTTCAGCTCGATGACCGATCTCCTGCACACCTTCGAGTTCAGCGAGCCGATGGGGACGTCCCTCGTGGTGCGCGAGCCGGTGGGCGTGGTCGGCGCCATCACGCCCTGGAACTATCCCCTGCACCAGGTGGCCGCCAAGGTGGCCCCGGCCCTGGCGGCAGGCTGCACGGTTGTGGTCAAGCCGTCGGAGGTGGCGCCGCTCAGCGCGTTCATCTTGGCCGAGGTCATCGACCGCGCCGGCGTGCCGGCCGGGGTGTTCAACCTGGTCACCGGGGTCGGTCCGATCGCCGGTGAGGCCCTCGCCACCCATCCCGGCGTCGACATGGTGAGCTTCACGGGCTCGACCAAAGCGGGGCGCCGGGTGAGCGAACTGGCAGCCGCCTCGGTGAAGCGCGTCGCCCTCGAGCTCGGCGGCAAGAGCCCCAACGTCATTCTCGACGACGCCGACTTGGCGCACGCGGTACGCGACGGCATGGCCAAGGCATTCATCAATTCCGGCCAGACCTGCTCGGCGTTGACGCGAATGATCGTCCCTCGCGCCCGGCTGGCCGAAGTGGAGCACCTGGCCGTCGAAGCGGCGGCCGGCTACCTCCCCGGCGATCCCCTCGCGCCGGGGACCCGACTCGGTCCCGTTGCCAGTGCCGCCCAGCGCGAGCGGGTTCGGGGCTATATCCAAGCGGGCGTCGACGGGGGAGCCAAGCTTCTGTGTGGGGGACCGGACGCACCCGACGGCATGTCGCAGGGCTACTTCGTGCGCCCGACGGTGTTCTCCGAGGTGGACCGAGATTCGGTGATCGCCCAGCAGGAGATCTTCGGACCGGTGCTGTCGATCATTGCCTACGACACCGAGTCTGAGGCGGTCGAGATCGCCAACGACTCCGTGTATGGCCTGGCGGCCGCGGTGTGGTCAGGCGACAAGGAGCGGGCGCTCGCCGTGGCCCGGCAGCTACGGGCGGGCCAAGTCGAGATCAACGGTGGCTCGTTCAACCCGGTGGCGCCATTCGGCGGCTACAAGCAGTCCGGCAACGGACGCGAACTCGGGCGCTTCGGGCTGGAGGAGTTCCTGGAGATCAAATCCCTCCAGCTTTGAGGAGAGCTCAGATGGTGTGGAATGTGGCCAGCAGCTCGTCGTACTGCGGGTGCGGGGCATCGGCGGAATAGGTGATGCCTTGGAGGACGTAGAACTTCCGGCCGAAGAGGACGACCCGAACGTGGATGACATGCCCCGGTGACGTGATGACCGCATCCTCGGCCGGAGCGCCCAGATAGGTGATCCGGCTTCGCGAGTCCACGGTCCCTTTGGCGCCGGCTGCCCCTTGGTCGATGCTGTTGTCGAGCGCCGCCTGGACTCGGTCGGCCGCCGGTGCGGCCGGGAACGGCACGTAGGCGACCGACAGCTCCTCGTCGGTCGTCACGGCCGTGTAGAGGATTGTCTCGAGCGACAGGCCAGCGGCGCTGATGGGCGTCGACTCGCGCGTCGGCGTGACCGGGAATACGGCGCTGAAGCTGGAGTCGCCGGCCACATACGGCGGTGGCGGCTTGATGGTCGTGGTGGTCGTCGATGCGGGCGTGGTCCCACTGTTGGTCTTGGAGCAGCCATCGAATCCATAGTCGGCCAGCGCCTTGTCGTGGGTGGCCTGGTTGGGGTCGTCGGACGCCTGGCCGATCTTCTCGATCGCCGCCTGCTCGGCCGCGGAATCACCGTTGGCCTGCTGGATCTCGCCGATGAAGGCGTGGCTGGCCGTCACCAGATCCTTCGTCGGCGCGATCAGGTTCTGCTCCAGCACGGCAAAGTCCGCCGGCGCCGCAGCCAGGGCACTCAGTTGCGTCACTGTGGGCTCGATGATCGCCAGGGTCTGCCTGACATTGGCGACGTACTCGCTCGCCGGCGCCGTGTCGGAGGGCGGGGTGATCGCGTTGAGCCGGGTGATCGCGGCGCTGCAGATGGAGTCGGCCTTGCGCACGAAGTCGGCCTTGCTCAGCGCCTTGGTGCCGCCACCACAACCCACCAGCGCGGCCGACGTGAGCGTCAGCGCGATTGCCGTTCCGACCAGCCGGCCTCGAAGCCCCATGTCCACGCCCCTTCGTCTGAGCGAGGAGGGTACCCGGTTGCGGGGGCTGCGCTCAGTGGCCGTGCCGATGGGTGTGTATCACCAGCGGCGCGCCCACCCGATCCTCGTAGCCGGCCAGGGCGACCCGGTAGGCGCAGCAGTCGCAGTTCATCCGGACGTCGCCGTCCAGCGCCTCCCGGTAGCGCTCCAGGACCAGTCGGGCCAGCCGGCGGTCCGCGCCGAGTTCGCGCCCGGTGCGCACCTCGATCTCGGGGTGCTCGGTTCCCCACGCCCGGACTTGGACGTCGATGCGGTCGACCAGCACGCCGGTGAACAGGAAGTACGGGACGACGGCGATACGAGTGGCGCCGAGGCGGCGGCATCGCTCCAGGGCGGCGGGCACGGACGGCGGGGCGAGAGAAATGAACGCCGCCTCCACCCACTCGACGCGCCGTCCGTCCCAGAGCAGCCGGCTGACCTTGAACAAATCGGCGTTGGCGTCGGGGTCACTCGATCCCCGGCTGACCACGACGACGGCCGTCGACTCGATCGGCCACCCCGCCGTGGCCGCCGCCAGGCGCTCAGCGGCAACATCGAGTGGGGCGGGGTGGATGCCGAGATCCCGGGCGTAGGCGAACGCCACCGCCCCGTGGCGATCGCGGGCTCGGGCCAGGGCCGCCGGCCCGTCGTTCTTCATGTGGCCGGCGCCGAGCAGGACCAGCGGAACGGCGACGACACTGGTCGCGCCCGCCACCACCAACTGGTCGATGGCGGTGTCTAGATCCGGCTCCGCCAACTCGATGAACCCGCAGCCGAGCCGCAGCTGGGGCGCCTCGGACTGCACGACGTCGGCAAACTCCCAGTAGGCCGAGACGCCGACCGAGGAGCGACTGCCGTGGCCCACCAGCAGGAGGGCCGGGGCCTCAGCCACGCGCCAGCCTCACGATGGCGTTGCACGCCGCCGCGGCGACCGCCGAGCCGCCCTTGTCGCCGGTGTTGCTGATGACCGGCAGCCCGCTGCGCAGGGCCGCCGCCTTGGCGGCCGCGGCACCGACGAAGCCGACGGGCATGGCGATGACCGCGGCGGGCGCGACGCGCCCATCGGCTGCCAAGGCGATGGTCTCGTACAACGCCGTGGGGGCACAGCCGATGACGAACACGGCCCCCCGGGGGTGGCGCTCGGCCGCCAGGCGAATGGCGGCCGCGCTGCGGGTGCCATGGCCGTCGGCGACCGCCTCAGCCAGGTAGCAGCGAGCCGTGACACCGGTGATCCCGACCCTTGTCATCTCGACGTCGGTCACGACCGCAGCGCCCGCGGCGATGGCTCGCACGGCGGCGGCCACGACCGCTTCGGGGGCCACGACGGTCTCGGCGTACTCGAGGTCGGCGCTGGCGTGGATCACACGCTCGACGACGGCCCGGGTGCCGGCGCTCAGGTGGGAGAGGTCGATGCGCGTCGCCAGGATTTGATAGCTCTCGACCTCGATCGGATGGATCACCGGTAACCCCGGGGGGTGACCATCCGGCCGTTGACCACCGTCGTGGTGCTCGATCCGATGATCACGACCGACGTCATCCCGACCAGTTCGACGTCGAGCCCGCCGAGGGTGGTGAGGACGCGGCGCTGGCCGTTTCGCCCGGCGTCGGTCACGATGCCGGCCGGCGTGGCCGGTGGCCGGTGTTCGAGGAGGATGCGCACGGCGGCGTCGAGTTGCCAGGTCCGGCCTCGCGAACGGGGGTTGTAGAGGCTCACCACCAGATCGGATTCGGCCGCGGCCTGCAGGCGCCGCTCGATGACCGCCCAGCTGGTCATGAGGTCCGACAGGCTGATGGCGACGTGGTCGTGGCCGAGGGGCGCCCCGAGCACCGCGGCGCCCGCGGTGGCGGCGGTGATGCCCGGGATCACCTCGATTTCCACGCCTCGGTCGCACAGCTCCAAGACGATCGATGCCATGCCGTCGATCCCCGAGTCGCCCGAGCACACCAGCGCCACCCGCCG
>JAUTXM010000328.1 GCA_030838025.1 Acidimicrobiaceae bacterium | reverse complement strand
CTCGCCAGCTCCGCAATCCGCTGCTGATCCTGCTGCTGGCGGCGGCGGCCGTCTCGGCCGCGACCGGCGACACGACCGACGGCGGGATCATCGCCGCCATCGTGGTTTTGAGCGTGGGGCTGGGGTTCGTCAACGAGTACCGCTCGGAGGTCGCGGTGGCGGCGCTGCACGCCAACATCCGCTACCAGGCGCTGGTGTGGCGTGACGGCACCGAACGGCGCGTCGATGTACGCGACCTGGTGCCGGGCGACCTGGTGGCGTTGAGCGTCGGGGACCTGGTTCCTGCCGATGTGCGCCTGGTCGAGGTGAACCAACTCGAATGCGACGAGGGCGTGCTCACCGGCGAGTCGATGGCGGCGGCCAAGTCCGTCGAGCCGACCGTGAGTGACTCGGCGGTCGACCTCCCGTCGTGCGCCTTCATGGGCACCGTGGTGCACCAAGGATCGGGGCGGGCCGTCGTGGTGGCCATCGGCTCGGCGACCGCGTTCGGGAAGATCGCGGTGGGGCTGGGCGAGCGCCAGGCGGAGACGGCCTTCCAGGCCGGCTTGCGCGCCTTCTCCAAGTTGCTGGTGGGCGTGGCGGCCGTGCTGACGGTCTCGATCTTCGTGATCAATGTCGCGTTCTCGCGCCCGCTGCTCGACGCGCTGCTGTTCTCCCTGGCCATCGCCATCGGGATCACGCCGCAGCTGTTGCCTGCCATTGTCAGCGTCAGCCTGTCGACGGGGTCACGACAGCTGGCCCGGCGCAAGGTCCTCGTAAAGCGGCTGGTCACCATCGAGGACCTCGGGAACATCGAGGTGCTGTTCACCGACAAGACCGGCACGTTGACCGAGGGCGCGATCACCTTCGACCTGGCCCTCGATACGTCCGGAACACCGACGACGGCTGTCCTGGCGCTCGGTCTGGTGTGCAACGAAGCGACCATGACCGCGGCCGGTCCAGAGGGTGGCAACAGCCTCGACCAGGCCCTCTGGTCGGCCCCCGAAGCCACTGCCATCGCGGCGGGCGGTGCCGGCGGTGCTGCGAGTTACGTCCGGGTCGCGGTCCTCCCCTTCGACCATGACCGCCAGCTGTGCTCGGTCGTGGCCCACCGCGGCGATGGCGACAATCTGCTGGTGACCAAGGGCGCGCCGGAGGCGGTTCTCGCCCGGTGCATCGACGTTCCGTCCCCGGCGAAGGGGACATTGGCGGAACTCTTTGCCAACGGCGCCCGAGTCGTGGCGGTGGCCACTCGCAGCGCGCCGGGACTTGTCCAGCCGACCGCCGGCGACGAGCGGGACCTGCATCTGGCCGGTTTCTTGACCTTCGTGGACCGGCCCAAGGCCGACGCGGGCGAGGCGATCGCCAAACTCAACCGCCTTGGTATCGCCGTGAAGGTCATCACCGGCGACAACGGCATGGTGGCCGCCAAAGTGTGCCGGGATATCGGCGTCGATGTCCAAGGCGTTCTCACCGGCACCGAGCTCGCCCTGATCGACGACGACCGCCTGGCGGCGGTCATCCCGGACACCACGGTTTTCGCCCGGGTCAGTCCCGACCAGAAGTCACGCATCATCAAGGCCGCCCGGCGCAACGGCGTCGACGTCGCATTCCTCGGCGACGGCGTCAACGACGCGGTCGCGCTGCACGTCGCCGACGTCGGCATCTCCGTCGAGTCAGCCACCGACATCGCCAAAGACGCGGCCGACATCGTTCTCCTCGACAAGGACCTCGGCGTGCTGGCCGAGGGGGTGATGGAGGGGCGACGCATCTTCGCCAACACGTTGAAGTACGTCCTCATGGCCACGTCGTCGAACTTCGGGAACATGTTCAGCGCCGCCGGCGCGTCGCTGTTCCTGACGTTTCTGCCCATGCTGCCCTCCCAGATCCTGCTGAACAACCTGCTCTACGACGTCGGCCAGCTCGCCATCCCGACCGACCGTGTCGACGCCGAGGTCCTCGCTCGACCGGCCGCCTGGGACATCACGTTCGTGCGCCGTTTCATGAGTGTCTTCGGGCCGATCAGCTCGATCTTCGACTTCATGACGTTCTTCGTCATGCTCGCGGTCCTCCACGCCAGCCATGACGAGTTCCGCAGCGGGTGGTTTGTCGAGTCGCTCGCCACCCAGACGCTGGTGGTGTTCCTGATCCGGACCCGGCGGGTCCCCTTCTTCCGCAGCCCGCCCAGTACCGCCATGATCGTGACCCCGATCAGCTGCGCCGTCATTGGAGCCGTGCTGCCTTTCAGTCCCGTTGCCCATGTGCTCGGCTTTACGGCGCTGCCGCTCAGCTTCTTCCTCATCTTGATGGGGATGATCGTCACCTACCTCGTCCTGGTCGAGATCGCCAAGAGCCGTTTCTACGCCGCTCGCCCCCACCCCCACCGCCCGGCGGTCACGGCCGAGCAGCGGCACCATCGGCGGGTCGCTCGTCGAGCGGCGCCCTTCATGCGTCACCACGTGCATTTCCGGCCCACCGGTCGGAACTGAGTCTTCAGGCTTGGCGGCCGGCGAGCGCTCGAACTGAGGGCGAATGAGGCGGGCGGATCCGCCGTCCACTCACGGTGACAGGGACCACTCGGAACAACAGGGGCTTGTCGGCACCCCGAGGGTGCACCGCGAATGAGGCCATGCGGCTCCTGAGGGCGGCCGATTCCCCCGGAGGCACCCGATGGGTACGGCCATGGACGACGACACTCCAACCGGAGCCGCTTTCGCGGTCCAGTCGATCGACCTCGAACACCACGGGCGCGCCGAGGGCGCCGTTCATCATGCCCGTCCCCGGGCCGGTCCGGAACACGATCGCACCGCCGCCGTCGACCACATAGTTCAGCGGGAAAATCTCCGGCTCTCCTCCGATAGCCACGCCCAGGCGCCCGAAGTCCTCGCCCGCCAGCAATCGAATGCATTCCACGGGGGGGATTGATTCCAGTCCGCTGTTCAACCCGACTGCGGGCGAGACGGGGTCAACGGGCGACATTTCCCGCTCCAGCGGCCTCGAGCAGCCTCATGCTCTCCGAGCGGGACAGAGGTGCCAGTCCGTTGCGATCCGACGTCACCTCTCCATCGTCGGGCCGGGCCTGCGTCGGGCGCCAGGGTCGAAGGTCACTGATGGCGCAGCTTTCGGCTGTACATGAGGCCGTTGGGGCACGGGTCGCTTACGTGACGCGAACCCGGCCACACTTGGACGGGTCGAACTTGAAAGAAGGTTGCCCGTGACGCTCGCTCTCCGTGTCGAGGGGCTGTCGAAGTCGTACGCCACGACGGCAGCGTTGCGCTCCCTGAATCTTGAGGTCGCGGCGGGGGAGGCGCTCGGCTACCTGGGCCCCAACGGCGCCGGGAAGACCACGACCATCCGGTTGCTGCTGAACCTGATCCGGGCCACGTCGGGCCGGGCCGAGATCTTCGGTGTCGATTGTCAGCGACGTCCAGTCGAAGCGCATCGCAAGGTCGCCTACGTGCCCGGTGAGCCCAGCCTGTGGCCACAATTGACCGGGTCCGAGACCCTGCACCTGCTGGGTCGCATCCACGGACGCGTCGATCTGGCCTACCGGGACGTGCTGATCGAGCGGTTCGAGTTCGACCCCTCGAAGCGGGTGCGGGCCTATTCGAAAGGCAACCGCCAGAAGCTGGTGCTGATCGGGGCACTGATGACCCGCGCCGAGTTGCTGCTGCTCGACGAGCCGACCAGCGGTTTGGACCCACTGATGGAAGTGGCCTTCCGGGAGTGTGTGCATGACGCACTCGACAACGGCCAAACCGTGTTCTTGTCCTCGCACATCCTGAGCGAGGTCGAGGCGCTCTGTCAGCGCGTCGCCATCTTGCGGGCCGGACAGCTGGTCGAGGTGGGGACCTTGTCGGAGATGCGTCACCTGTCGGCCTTGACGGTCGAAGCGGACTTCGAGACCACGGTCCCGGACCTGACGGCGGTGCCGGGAGTGAAGGCCGTCGTCGTGGACGGCAGCCGGGTCCGATGCCAGGTGATCGGCCCGATCGACCCGCTGTTGCAGGTTCTCGCGGTCAGCGGAGTCCGTCGCCTGGTGAGCCGGGAGCCGTCACTCGAGGAGTTGTTCGTAGCCCACTACGGCGCCGATCCCTCTGATCCCTCTCGGACGATCACCGATGCCGCCTGACGCCTCGGTGGACGACCAGGCGGCAGCCAACGTCGTCGTGATTCGAACGGCCCGGCGCACGGCGCGTTCGGGTGCGTTGTGGGGAGTCGTTTTCGGCGGGTACGTGGCCCTCTCGGCGGCGGGCTACGCGTCGCTCTACCCGACGCCGGCCGCTCGGGCCAAACTGGCCGACTCGTTCGAAGCCAATGCCGGTTTGGCTGCCCTGGTCGGGACGGCCCGGCATTTGGAGACGGTTGCGGGTTTCACCGCCTGGCGAAGCCTCGGCGTCCTGAGCGTCGCCGGGGCCGTGTGGGGGCTCTTCGGAGCCACCAGGGTCCTTCGGGGCGAAGAGGACGCGGGGCGCTGGGAGTTGTACTTGACCGGCCAAACCACTCGGGGACGGGCTGCAGTGCAGGCGCTCGTTGGCTTGCTGGCCGGTTTGGGGGCGCTGTGGGCGGTCACGGCGGTCATCGTGTCGGTGGAGGGTTCCATGTCAACGGTGCGGTTCTCGACGACCGGGTCGCTGTTCCTCGCGGTCTCGCTGGTCGCCGGGGCTGCAATGTTCATGTCCGTGGGTGCCCTTGCGGCCGAAGTGGCCACGAGCCGGCGATCGGCCAACGGCATCGGTGCCGCGGTGCTCGGCGCGTCGTTCCTGATTCGGATGGTCGCCGATTCGAGCTCCAATGTGGGATGGCTGCGCTGGGCCAGCCCGCTTGGATGGTGCGAGGAGCTCCGCCCGCTGGGCGGGTCGAGACCGCTGGCTCTCGTGCCCGTGGTGATGCTGATCGTCACTGCGTCGGTGGCTGCGGTTGCGGTGGCCCGGCGGCGTGATGTCGGGGCCGGCCTTTTCGGCGGCAATGACGCGCCTGCACCTTCGACCGCCCTGCTGTCGGGACCCGCCACCTTGGCTGTCCGTCTGGTGCGCCCCGTGGCCATCGGCTGGTTCGCAGGCCTGGCGGTTCTCGGGTTTGTGATCGGCCTGGTCGCGCAGTCGGCTGCTGCCGCTATCAGCGGGTCGGCGAGTGTCACCAGCGCGGTCGAGCGCCTCGGCGGCCATCGCGGTGGCGCCGCCGCGTATCTCGGGATCGCGCTGCTGTCGGCTGCGGCTCTGGTCGCCTTCGTCGCCGCCGGACAGATCGGGGCGACGTGGGGCGAGGAGTCCGCCGGTCGAACCGACAACCTTTTCGTCCAGCCGCTGAGCCGCCGGGGTTGGTTGGCCGGTCGGTTGGCCGTCGCCGCAGGACTGGTGACCGCGGGCAGCGTCATCACCGGTATCGCCACCTGGGTGGGCGCGGCCAGCCAGGACAGCGGAGTCGGTCTCGGACAGCTCCTGGCGGCCGGGGTGAACACTGCACCACCGGCCTTGTTCGTGCTCGGCGCCGGAGCATTGGCCTACGGGCTGCGTCCCCGCATCGCGCCGACATTCACCTTCGCGCTGGTCGCCTGGTCGCTGCTCGTCGAGTTCGCCGCGTCCGTCGTGCATGCCAACCACTGGCTGATCGACACATCGGTGCTCGCCCACATGACGCCGGCGCCGGCGGCGGATCCGAACTGGTCAGCCGGGGCCGCGCTGGTCTGCCTCGGGCTTCTCGCGGCTGGCGCCGGTGTCGCGCTCTTCGATCGTCGGGACCTGGCCGGCGCCTGACGGAGCGACCCGTTCGCCGGAACTCGCGGCCAAGGCCGGCGCGAGGGACAACTTGACGTTCGGCCCCGCACGTCGGGACCTTCGGCCCTGCCCCATCCGTATCTCCGAGGCCGAAGCTAGGTGGAGAGGTGATCGCCATGATCTCGAACAACGCATTTGACGGCGTTACAGCCGGCGGCACCACGGCGCACGGCCCGACTGCCGACGGCCGTACTGGCGACGGCCCGGTTGTGGTGGGGTTCGACGGATCACCGTCGGCCTGGCAGGCACTGCGGTGGGCTGCCGATGACGCCGGAGGGCGCCGCGCCGAGCTCGAAGTCGTGTGTTGCGTCGATGACTCGTCGCCGGCGGCGGCAATCACAGCTCCTGTCGGGGCCGATCCGATCTCGACGCGCCAGCAACTGGACGAAGCGGCCCGGGTGGCCGGCCTTCGGGGCGCACAGATCCGGGTGCACGCGTCTCTCGCCGAGGGCCGCCCCGGGGATGTGTTGGTCGATCGTTCCCAACGAGCGGTCGAGCTGGTCCTCGGCCATCACGATCCTGGCTCGGCCCCGGCACCGGACGAGGAATCGCTCAGTGCCTACTGCCGCACGAACGCTGTCTGTCCGGTGACGGTGGTCGATTCGACCTCCCAGCCCGACCACCAATCCGCCTACGAACCCGCCACGGCATCGGCGGGCCAAGGAGATGAGCGAACATGACCGTTTCAGGCCGCAGCGCGACCGGAGTCGTCCCTCGGCCTGCCCCGGTGACCGACGCTCTCATCGCGTCAGAACCGGGCGATGTGGTGGTGGGGGTGGACGGGTCGCTGTCGTCGCGCCACGCCCTCCAGTGGGCGATCAAAGAAGCCGAGTGTCGCCACGTCCGATGCCGTGTGATCAAGGTTTTGACACCCGATGCCTTCGAAGTCGTCGATCGTAGGACCGAACTGCCCGTGTTCGAGTTCCTGGCCGACCAAGAGCGCGCGCTTTCGGCACTGGTCGCCGACGTGGTCGCCTCAGGTGAGGGCCACCCATCGACGCACGTCGAGCTGATTGCGGGTGACCCGGTCCAGGTACTCGCCGAGACGGCCCGAGACGCCGACCTGCTGGTAGTCGGGACGAGGGGCCACGGGGCACTGACGAGTCTGTTCGTCGGCTCGGTCAGCTCCGCCCTACTTCACCGCCGGGTCTGCCCGACCGTGGTGATCCCGTCGACTGCCGATCGATCAGGGGGCCCGGCGATCGTTGTCGGGGTCGACGGTTCCGAGGGGGCGGCCAGGGCGCTGCGGTGGGCGGGCCACGAGGCACAGCGCCGTCGTTGTGCGCTCGTGGTCGTCCACGCCTGGCACGTGCCAGTGATGCTCGCTTCACCGTACGCCCCGACCTTGGCCATCCCTCCCGGGGACTGCAAGCAAGCCGGTGAGGAGATCTTGGCCCAGGCACTCCGGGAGCTGGAACCCGGCGCCGGGGTTGCCGTGACCGCACGGCTCGTGGAAGGCGTCGCCGATCTTGAGCTGGTGGCCGTTGCTGTCGATGCCGCCCTGATTGTCGTGGGCGGCCGGGGCCACGCCGGGTTGACTGCTGCGATCCTCGGCTCCACGAGCTGGGGTTGCCTGCACCACTCCGACTGCCCGGTTGCGGTCATCCCGTGACATCAGCCACCGCGGACGTCATTCCCGCAATGCCGGCCCCGGCGGGCGCCACGTTCGCTGCCCGATACCCGTCCGAGCTGGAGGTGGATGCCTTGGCTGCCGACGGGACGGTCGTCCGCATCCGACCGATCCGCCCCGATGACGCCTTGGCCCTGGTGGAGTTCCATGGCCGGCTCTCCCCCGAAACGGTCTATCTCCGGTTCTTCTCGGCCCATCCCCGATTGTCGCCACGGGAGGTCACCCGATTCACCGTCGTGGACTACCTCGACCGCCTGGCCCTGGTGGTCGAGGCAGACAATACGCTTGTCGCCATCGGCCGCTACGACGCCACCGGTCGCGATGGCGAAGCCGAGGTTGCCTTCGTGGTGGCCGATCTGTATCACCACCTCGGTCTGGGCACCCTGCTCCTCGAACACTTAGCCGACGCGGCTCGGACCCGAGGAATCCGCTCCTTCGTGGCCGACACCCTGGCGCAGAACGGGCCCATGCTGCAAATGTTTCGGGCCGCCGGGTTCCGCGTCGCCTGCCACCACGACGACCTTGACCTCGTCCGAGTGACATTTCCGATCGAGGCGACCGACGAACTGGTCAAGGCCGTCGGACTCCGCCGCCACACAGCCGAACAGCGGTTCATCGACCGGCTGTAGTGGCTTCACGTGGTTGCCGCTGTCATTCCACGAG
>JAUTXM010000423.1 GCA_030838025.1 Acidimicrobiaceae bacterium | reverse complement strand
GGGCGGGTGGCTCGCCGTGACCGCGGTCGTCTTCAGCTTCGGCCGGGGCATCATCCACCCGTATTACACCGTGGCGCTGGCGCCGGCCGTCGGGGCGCTGGTGGGCGTCGGCGGCGCCGCGTTGTGGAGGCGGCGTTCTGGGTGGGCGGCCAGAGCGGGGCTGGCGTCGGCCCTGGCGGCCACGGCCATCTGGGCGTACGTGTTGTTACGCCGGACTCCGACCTGGCACCCGTGGCTGGCAACGGTGGTCCTCATGGGCGGGCTGGCGCTGGCCGGGCTGCTCATGGCGTGGGCGCACCTGCCCCGCCAAATGGGTCTCAGGGTCGCGGTTGCGCTCGCACTCGGCTCGGTCGTCATCGGCCTGGCGGGGCCCGCGAGCTACACCCTTGCCACGGTGGCCACGGCTCACGGCGGGGCCATCCCCTCGGCCGGACCAACCGTCGCTGGGGGTCCTCGCGGCGGGTTCGGTGGGGGCGCCCTTGGCCGCGGTGCTGGCGGTTTGCTGACCGGAAGTACCCCGACGGGCGCCTTGACCTCGCTGCTCCGGCAGGGAAGCGCCCAGTACACGTGGGTTGCGGCAGCCGTCGGATCGAACACCGCAGCCGGCTACCAGCTGGCCACCTCGTCGCCGGTCATGGCGATCGGCGGCTTCAACGGGACCGACCCCTCACCGACGCTGGCCCAGTTCCAGCGCGACGTGGCGGCAGGAAGGATCCACTACTTCATCGGCGGTGGCGGCGCTGACGGCGGCCCCGGCGGTGGCGGCGGAATCGGCGCCCCCGCTCTCGGCGGAGGGAATGGCGCGACGGCCGGTACCTCCAGTGAGATCACGACCTGGGTCACCAGCCACTTCGCCGCGCAGACCATCGGCGGCGTCACGATCTACGACCTGACTCAAACACCGAGCGGCGGCTGACTCGCCGCTGGCAAGGACCTCAGTTCCAGAACTGCACGTCGTGCCAGACCCGGGAAAGCAGGCCGGGCTTGGCCTTCTTCGGAGGCGGCGCAAGCTTGGCGGTTCCCGTAGGCGGGACGATCACATACGCCTTCTCCCCCGGCTTGACGAGGCCGTATTGCTCCCGGGCCAGGCGCTCGATCTCGGCGTCGGTCTGCAACCGCTCGACGGTCGCGGCCAGCTTGGCGTTCTGGTCGCTGAACACCTTGACCCTGGTTTCAGCGGCCGAAAGGCTGCGCCGTTGGGCCAGGTAGGTACGGCTGGGCAGCACGAACAGAAACAGCACCGCCGCCAGGGCGATCGATCCGACCACCAGGCCGAGGATCCGCGGCGCCCTCATGTGGTGCTCCCACGGGCGAGGGCCGCGTCACCCCAAAAGACCGCCGACTCGCCCAGCTCGGCCTCGATCCGGAGCAACTGGTTGTACTTGGCGACTCGATCGGACCTGGCTGGGGCACCGGTCTTGATCTGGCCGCAGTTCGTCGCCACCGCCAGATCGGCGATGGTCGTGTCCTCGGTCTCGCCCGAGCGGTGGGACATGACCGAGCGGTAGGCGGAGCGCGTCGCCAGACCGACGGTGTCGAGCGTTTCGCTGAGCGTGCCGATCTGGTTCACCTTGACGAGGATCGCGTTGGCCACCCCGCCCGCGATTCCACGCGCCAGGCGGGTCGTATTGGTGACGAACAGGTCGTCGCCGACCAGCTGGGTCCGTTGGCCGAGCGCCACCGTCAACGCCTTCCATCCGTCCCAGTCGTCTTCGGCCATGCCGTCTTCGATGGACACGATCGGATACCGCTCGGCCAAATCGACCAGATACGCCACGAACTCGACGCCCGACAGGGTGCGACCCTCTCCGGCGAGGCGGTACCCGCCATCGTCGAAGAACTCGCTGGACGCGACATCGAGCGCCAGGGCCATCTCCTCGCCCGGTGTGCGACCCGCCCGCTCGATCGCCTCCAGGAGTATGGCCAGGGCGCTCTCGTTGGACGGCAGATTGGGGGCGAAACCACCCTCGTCGCCGATTGCCGTCGACAACCCCCGCTCATGGAGGACGCCCTTCAAGGAGTGGTAGGTCTCCACCCCCCAGCGCAACGCCTCGGCGTAGGACGCGGCGCCGACCGGCATCACCATGAATTCCTGAAGATCGACGTTGTTGTCGGCGTGCGCGCCACCATTGAGCACGTTCATCATCGGCACGGGAAGCACCCGGGCGCCCGGACCGCCGACATAGCGGTACAACGGAGCACCGAGTTCGTCCGCCGCCGCCCTGGCGACCGCCAGCGACACGCCGAGGATCGCGTTGGCGCCCAGCCGGCTCTTGTTTTCGGTGCCGTCGAGGTCGATGAGTGTCTGATCCAGGCCGGTCTGGTCCAGGGCTTCCATGCCGTCGACGACGTCGGCGATTTCGCCGTTGACGTTGGACACCGCGTTGGCGACGCCTTTGCCGAGGTACCGGTCGCCGCCGTCACGCAGCTCGGTGGCTTCGAACGCTCCAGTCGAGGCGCCCGACGGCACCGCGGCCCGGCCGAATGCGCCCGACTGAAGCGTCACGTCCACTTCGACCGTCGGGTTGCCTCGGGAGTCGAGAATCTCGCGTCCCACCACGGTTTCGATCGCGCTCACGGTTGCTGTGACTCCTGGGACTGGTGTGACTCCTGTTAAAAGAAGGTACCCCACCGCCGGAGCCCTCGGTGACACCCCCGGTGTCGGCAGCGGGGACGTCGCGCGGCCGCGAGATCAACTCGACGCTTTGACCTCGTCCCAAAGGGCATCGAGGCCGTCCAGTCCGAGTGATCGCAGTTCGACGCCCCGCACCGTGGCGAGGCGTTCCACCGCCATGAAGCGGTCGCGGAACTTGGCGGTGGCCGAACGCAGGGCCGCCTCCGGGTCCACGTCGAGATGGCGGGCGACGTTGACCACGGCGAAGAGCAAGTCCCCCAGCTCCTCCTCGATCGCGGCGCTGCCCGCGGCCGTCACTGCTGCCTCGAGCTCGGCCGTTTCCTCGGCGATCTTGGGCCAGGCGCCGTCGACTCCCGACCAGTCGAAACCGACCGACGCAGCCTTGCGCTGCGTCTTGTGGGCGTAGAGCAACGACGGAAGGTGTCCCGGGATGCCGTCCATGACGCTCTCCCGGCCCTTCTCCACTTGCTTGATCTGCTCCCAGTTGTGCATGACCTGCCCGGCCGTGCGGGCTTCGACATCACCGAACACGTGGGGGTGGCGGTGGATCAGTTTGAGTCGGATGCCACGCGCCACGTCCGCCAGGTCGAAGAGTCCCTCCTCCGACGCCAAGGTGGCGTGAAACACCACTTGGAAGAGCAGGTCGCCCAGCTCCTCCTCCAGGTGCTCGGCTCCTTCGAACTCGACGCCCAGCCCGTCGATGGCCTCGAGCACCTCGTAGGTCTCCTCCAACAAGTGGCGCGTCAGGCTTTGATGGGTCTGTTCCCGATCCCACGGGCACCGCTCCCGAAGGGTGTGGACCAGCTCGTCGAAGAGCACTAGCTCGGCCGCGACGGGCGATGCCAGCACCGGTATCCACAACGAGGTGAGATGGTCGGGGTGGACCACCCGGTCCAGTTCGTCCCAGGCCACGGTGACGACCGCCTCATCGGGAAGGCCGAGGCGTTGCAGAACCGTGACCGACGGGCCGTTCTCCACGGCCAGCTTGATGTCGGACAACACCGCCTTGCTGTCGCATTGCGCCACCAGCAGTGGTCCCCGCTGGCCGGCCGCCTCGGTCGCGAAGCGATGGCCGTCGATCAGGCGCACGCCAAGCGCCATGGGATCGACTCCCAGGCGGGCCCAGGCCAAGTCGAGAAACGACATGGCGGCCAGGATCTCCACCTCGACGCGCGCATCGCCCTGCAGCAGCTCCACCGTGCGCTCCCCGACGACCGGTGAGCCGGGCACGGCGTAGAGGACCTCGCCGTACTCCGCGGCCGCCTCGATCAGAGCGGTGGCGATGGACACGTAGACGTCGTCGAGTCGTGTCGCCTGTTCGTAGGCCCAGTCGAACGATCGCCCGTCGGGCACTGCGGGAGCGCTCGGGTGCCGTGAGGTGCGAACGAAGCGCATGGGTATGCGATCGATGGCAGCAGCAGTTTCGGCCGTAAGCAGTCCCGGCGGTCCGGGTCCCAGGCCGACGACCACGATCCGGCCGGGCATCAGGAATCAGCCGCCGGCGGTCGAGCCACCGCTCGGCGCGGGCGCAGCCGTGGTCGTGGTGGTCTCGGGTGCAAGGTTCGGCACGAGCGGCGGTACCACGCCTGCCACTTCCCCGCTGGCACTGACCTTGCCGTCGTACGAACCGAACTCGGGGTTGACCTTCACACGGGCATCGGCCACCAACTTGTTCAGCCGCTGGCCCGCCTCCCGGCGGCGAATGTTCGTCGTGACCGTGTCGTCCAAGGGCTCGACGGTGCGGCTGTTGACCTTGATCAGGTGGTAGCCGAAGTTGGTCTTGACCGGGTCACTTACCTGGTTCACCGGGAGCGCGACGACGCTCTGGGCGAAGGGAGCGACCAGCTGCTGCAGGTCCTGGGTGGTCAGGCAGCCGTCGGCCGCGGTTCCGTTCAACACCCCTCCGGCGGCGGCGCTGCCACCGGTCGTCCCCTGGTTGTCTTGGGAGTACTGCTTGGCCAGCGCCGCGAAGTCCCCGCCGGCGTCCAGCAGCGCCTTGACCTTGACGGCGTCGGCCAGGGACGCGGTGTAGTCGATCTGACCCAAGGCATCCTTGTCGGCGATGAGGATGTGACTGACGCATGCCTCGGTGGCGTAGTCGGCCTGGTGGGACTGGTAGTACTGGTTCAGGGCATCGCCCACCAAGTCGGCGGTCGCGACACTGACGAATTTGTCGACTTCCGCTTGGCGGAAGGCCAGCAGGTCCTGATAGCCGGGCGAGAAGCTCTCGAAGATCCCCGTCGGGAACTGCCCTTGGGCAACTGCGCTTCGGGCCGACGCCACCTCGGCGGGGGTCGGCAGGGCGTTGCTGGCGACCAGCTTCTGATGGATCACCTCGAACTGGATCTCCTGGTCGAGTACGACGGCGACAAACGACTTGCTGTACGTTCCGGCGCTACTCCCCGCGACCGGTCCCGAGTTGCCCGGCTGGTTGATCAGGTCGACGTACTTGGGGTTTCCCGAGATGTACGCCAGCTCCTGATTGATCGTCTTCTGGCTGATCACCGAGCCATTGACCCGGGCGGCGTAGCCGAGGGTCGAGGTGCATCCCGTCAAGCCGGTTGCGACCAGGCCGGCGAGGACGGCGACCACCACGATGGGCGCACCTCGGCGGAGGGAACGGCAGTAGGAACGGCGGTCGGAGCGGCGGTCGGAAACGTGCGTCAACTTCGCTGTGTTCACGATGACGGCGATGCTACCGAGACGGCCCCGCCCGACACATCTCGCCCCTCGGCCGCGGCCTCGACCGGGACGAGTGACGAAAGGATGTCGATGACAAAATCGGCCGGATCGGCGCCCCGGGGCACCGGGACCACGATCTGGCCGATCTCCTCTTTGTACACCGCCCGGGGCCAGCGCCGCTGCAGACGGATCTTGGCGCTGGTCTTGAGCGACAGGGGTGACAACCGGGCGGTGCCACCCGACGCGGCGCCGAAACCCCCCAGGCCACCCGAGGCGCCCGACCCACCAGAAGTGCCGCCAGAAGTGCCGCCAGAAGCGCCGCCAGAAGCGCCGCCAGAACTCGTGCCACTGCGCCGGCCGCTGCGCACGCCCCCCGAACCGGACCCGGAACCCGACCCAGCGCCCGACCAGGAACCGGTGCCCGACCCGGAACGACTCGGGCCGCCACTGGAGATGCCCGAAACCCCCGACGCCAAGCCCCCCTTGACGACCGTCACCTCCCGCACACCGGTGCGGGCGCACTCGGCCCGCAGGTGGCCGATCCGGAGCAACGCCGACGCGGGCTCGGGCAAGGGGCCGTAACGGTCGACCCACTCCGCCCCGATGTCGTCGACGTCGCCGTGCGCCACCACCATGGCCAAACGGCGGTAGGCCTCGAGCCGCAGGTCCTCCCGGGTGACGTAGTCGGCCGGCAGATGGGCGTCCATGGGCAGGTCGAGCTTGATCTCCGCCGGCTCTCGCAACGGCTCGCCCTTCATCTCCGCCACCGCTTCGCTCACCATCTGCACGTACAGGTCGTAGCCCACCGCCGCGATGTGACCCGACTGGTCCCCGCCCAGCAAGTTCCCGGCCCCGCGGATCTCCAGGTCCCGCATGGCGATCTTGAACCCCGACCCGAGCTCGGTATGCTCCCCGATGGTCCGCAACCGTTCGTACGCCTCTTCGGACAGCGAAACATCGGGCGGGTACATCAGATAGGCGTACGCCCGCTGTCCCGCCCGGCCCACCCGGCCCCGCAACTGGTGCAACTGCC
>JAUTXM010000299.1 GCA_030838025.1 Acidimicrobiaceae bacterium | reverse complement strand
GCCTCGACGCGGTAATCGAGTTCCTGGACGAGGGCCCGGCGAAACTGCTCCAACAGATCGCCGAACCCGAAGCGCCGCCCGGCGTCGCTGTGCCGGTCGAGGACCTTGGCCAGCTCCGCCAGCGCTTCCATGTCCTCGGCGATCTGCTCCTTGATGCCGGGGCGTTGGATCTTGACCACAACCTGGCGGCCATCGCGCATCTCCGCCCGATGCACCTGGCCGAGCGACGCCGACGCCAGCGCGGTGGAATCGAACGAGGCGAACGCCTTGGAGATCCGCACCCCGAGCTGTTCCTCGACGATGCGCTCGACCTCGCTGTAACTGAACGGCTCGACGTTGTCCTGGAGTCGGCTCAATGCCTTCGCATAGGCCGGCGAAATGAGATCGCCCCGCGTCGACAGCAACTGGCCGAGCTTGATGAACGTCGGGCCCATCGCTTCCAGGTCGTCGGTCAGCTGGGCGGCATCCTCGGCCACCTGAGTCTGTGGATCGTCGGCGCCGCTGTCGATCGCCAGGCCGTCGAGCCCGTCGAGGCCGACCTGGCTGACCAAGTCGGAGCGCCCGTACTTGATCAACAGTCGGGCGATGTCGCGGTAGCGCCGTAGGTGTTGGGGGCGCAGGGTGGTCACCATCGCGCGGGCTGTACCCGATCGATTGCCGGCCGAACCGTGCGAGGGCAGTCAGTCGGCCGCGTCAGGGTCGGCGCGGCATAGTTCGACCAGATGCGCGGTCACCTCGCCGACCGGCACCAGGTCGGTCGTACCGGAGGCTCGGTCGCGTACCTCGACGACACCGTCGGCCAGCCCCTTTCCGATCACGACCACCGTCGGCACCCCGATCAGCTCCGCGTCTTTGAACTTCACGCCGGCCGATGCGTCGCTTCGGTCGTCATAGAGCACCCGGATGTTTGCCTGGGACAAGTCGAGTGCCAGGCGGTCTGCGTACTCCACAACCGACTTGTCCTTGCTCGCCGCCACCAGGTGGACGTCGGCCGGTGCGATCTCTCGCGGCCAGCACAGGCCCCGGTCGTCCAGGGTGCTCTCCGCGATGGCGGCGACCGCACGCGACACGCCGATCCCGTACGAGCCCATGGTGACGACGACCGGCTGACCGCCGGGGCCGGCCACGGCGAGGCCGAGCGCCTCGGCGTATTTCGAACCCAACTGGAAGATGTGGCCGATCTCGATGCCGCGGCGGAGCTCGAGGCCGGCACCGCACTGCGGACAGGGATCGCCGGCGCGGACCTCGGCCACGTCGATCGTCCCGTCGGCGCGGAAGTCGCGGCCCGCGACCAGGCCGATGACGTGGCGGCCAGGTGCGTCGGCGCCGGTGACCCACGACGTGCCCTCCACCACTCGCGGGTCGACGAGATAGCGCACGCCCCGCGCCTTTCCGAGCGACCGGGGCCCGATGTATCCCTTGACCAGCTGGGGCCGGGCCGCGAATTCCGCCTCGCCGAACGCCGCCACCACCGCTGGGGTGATCGTCGCCTCGAGGCGCTTGACGTCGAGGTCACGGTCGCCGGGGAGGCCGACGGCCAGCGGTTCGGTCGTGCCGTCGGGATGGACCAGCATGACGAGCACGTTTTTCAGGGTGTCGGCCGCGGTCCACGGGCGGTCGGGCCGCCGGAGGTCCGGCCTCCGGTTGAGTTCGTCGACCAGCGTCTGGATCGTCGGCGTGCCGGGGGTGTCTTCGACCCGGGCCGCAGGCGTCTCGCCGGCCAGCGCCTGGGCCGCAGCGGGCACCGCAGGCACCGCAGGCACCGCAGTGTGGACTGCCTCGGTGTTGGCGGCGTACCCACATCCCGCGCAGAAGGCGAAGGTGTCCTCGCCGGCATCGAGGGGTGCCAGGAACTCCTCGCTCGCCGATCCGCCCATGGCCCCCGACGTGGCCGCGACGATCACGTAGGGCAGGCCGAGGCGATCGAAGGTACGGACGTAGGCCGCTCGGTGGGCGTCGTACGACGCCTGCAACCCAGCGCGGTCGAGGTCGAAGGAGTAGGAATCCTTCATCACGAACTCCCGACCTCGGAGGAGTCCGGCCCGCGGCCGGGCCTCGTCGCGGTACTTGGTCTGGATCTGGTAAATCGACAGCGGCAGGTCCTTGTACGACGTGCAGATGTCCTTGACCAGCAGCGTGAACATCTCTTCATGGGTGGGACCAAGGAGGTAGTCCGCACCCCTGCGGTCTTGGAGGCGGAACAGGTTGTCGCCGTATTCAGTCCACCGGCCGGTTGCCTCATAAGGCTCGCGCGGGAGCAGGGCGGGAAAATGGACCTCCTGGAAACCGGCTCGATTCATTTCCTCTCGGACGATCCGCTCGACGTTTCGCAACACCATCCATCCGAGCGGCAGCCACGAGAAAATGCCCGGCGCTGCCCGGCGCACGTACCCGGCCCGAACGAGCAGCCGATGGCTGGCGACGTCAGCGTCGGCCGGGTCGTCGCGCAATGTGCGCAGGAACAGGACCGACATGCGGAGGGGCGGAAAGGTTGGCCTCATCTGTCCGGCCTTTGTAGCAATTCGCCCGCCCCGACACGAATGGGGGAAACCCTGTCGACCGCGAGCACCCGTTGCCGTGGGGCGGGAAGCGTTGCTGCTCTCTACGGGCGGGTGGCGATTTGGACCGCCGGGGCGGCCACCATCAAGAGGCCCACGACAATCATGAGGATCGCAATCCGCAGCTTCAACGCCGAACCTCCGACTCTGGATGTCTGTCCCGCGTTGATCGGCAGAGGTGGACGCCGGGTTAACCGATTGAATTCCGAATCGCCGCTACAGCGCCAGCCCGATACCCACGCCGATGAAGACGCCCAGGAAGAAGACCAAGGCAATGGCGAGAAACGCCTGACGCACCGAGATACCACCCGTCCGAGGCGGCGTCCGAGGCGGCGGCCCCGGTATCGGCGCGGATGCCATCAGGCCGCCATCAGGCCACGATCCCGCCGCCGGTGACCTCGTCGCCGTCGTAGAGGACCACGCTCTGGCCCGCGGCCACTCGCCGCACCGCCTCTGCCAGATGCACCTCGCCGGCCCCCGCGAACACCCCGCCGCCAGGCCGTCCGTGGGCGCTCGTCTGCACCGTGACGGTCGTCCCGATGGCCAACGGCTGGTCGACCCAGCTCATGTCGGACAAGGTGAGGTGGTCGTCCATGAGGTCGGCGAGAGTTCCGACGGTCACGGTCGCGCCCGCCACGTCGACATGGACGGCGTAGCGCCGCGCTCCGCCCGCCTGAGGATCACCGATGCCCCTCCGCTGACCGACCGTGACCAGTTCCACGGCGGGGACTTTTCCCATCTCCTCGCCGCTGACCAGGTCGACCAGCCGGGCCGGGTGCAGCGGGATGCGGTCGCCGAGGAACGCCTCGCGCCCGCCCGAGCGGGTGATGAAACAGACGTCCTGGCTGTCGGGCTTGCCCGCGGTCCGCAGGCCAAGTTGGGCGGCCAGCGCCCGCACCTCGGGCTTGGTCAGCTCGCCCACCGGGAGCAGGGTGCGGGCCAGTTCGGCCTGGGTCAGCATGTAGAGCACGTAGGACTGATCCTTGGCCCGGTCGGCGCCGCGCACCAGGCGCCAGCGGCCGCCCGACTCGACGATCCGGGCGTGGTGGCCGGTGGCAATGGCGTCGAAGCCCAGGGCCGACGCCCGGCGGAGGAAGCGGTCGAACTTCAGGTGGCGATTGCAGGACACGCACGGGTTCGGGGTGCGCCCGGCGGCGTGGTCGGCCACGTAGGGGTCGACGACGTGGCGGTCGAAGTCCTCGGTGAAGTTGAAGATGTGGTGGGCGATGCCGAGCTGCTGGGCGACCCGGCGGGCGTCGTCGACGTCGGCGACCGAGCAGCAGCCCGAGTCCGACGCGCCGGCCCACAACTTCATGGTCGCCCCGACCACGTCGTGGCCGGCGCGCTGCAGCAGGGCGGCCGCGACCGACGAGTCGACGCCTCCGGACATGGCGACGAGCACGCGCATCAGTTCGCCGCCGCCGACTCGCGCAGGCGGGCCACCGCGTCGGGGACCACTTTGAGGGCCAGCTCGACGTCGTCGTCGGTCGTGGTGTGACCAAGCGAGAGGCGCAGGCTGCCGAGCGC
>JAUTXM010000211.1 GCA_030838025.1 Acidimicrobiaceae bacterium | reverse complement strand
GGGACGGCATCCCGCCGCACGACACCGGCGCAGGACCCCATCACAGGACCCCATCACAGGACCCCGGGCACAAACGCTGTCGCAGGCCGCGGTGCGCCGTTGCGCCGCGGCCTGCTCCGACAGCGCCTAGATGATCCCCGAGCGCAGGGCCAAGGCCACGGCGTGGGGCCGGTTCTTGGCCTTGAGCTGCTCGAATAGGCGTTGAATCACGTTCTTGATCGTGGGCTCGGAATAGGCGAGGGTCCGAGCGATCTCGCCGGTGTCACATCCCTCGGCCAGCAGGCGCAGCACTTCACGATCCCGGTCGCTCACCACGCTGGAACCCCTCCCACCCACTCGGCCAGCGTCGGAGGAGCAGCCGCCGTCGCCTCGATCGTCGGCTGCGATCAACGTCATCGTCTCGCCGCGGTGCACCTTCTGGATCGCCCACGCCAAGCGCCTGCGGTCCGCCATGGAACGGGGCACGACCCCGGTCGCCCCAGCCTCAGTCGCCAACGACGCGGTAAGGCCGGTCACCGACGCCACCACGACGATCCGAGACAAGCTGGCCCGGCGCAGCTTCCGGATCCAGCCCAGAACCTCTTCGTTGATCGTGTCGGCCACGACCAAGGCGATGTCGGGATGGCGCCCGGCGGCGGGAGTCAGCACGGTGATGTCCTCGATGGCAAGCAGTTGCCGCTCGACCCCGGCATGGGAGATTGGGTCTTTGGCGACAATCAGCACCGAGATGGTGTCGTCGGCTACATGCCGGGCTGCGGTCGACTGTCCGTCAGTCGTCTCGGCGAGCAGGGCTGGCATCAGCGGTCACCTCCACTAGACATACTGCGTATATAGAGTGGGTGGGGCCTCTCTAGATACAGCGAGCTGCAACCTTTTGTTCCGCCCTCGGATCAACGGGTCGGGAACCCGGATCTCGAGGAATGGGGGAATCAGCCGTCCTGGAAGCGCCGGCGGCTTGCTTCGATGATCGCCTCGGCCGAGGTCCGGTCCTCCCACCCCTGGGTAACGGTCGTCTTGCCGGGCTCGAGCTGCTTGTAGATGGCGAAGAAATGGGCGATCTCGTTGAGCTCATGGATTGGAACGTCGTCGAGTTCGCGGATGTCCTCGGCTCGCGGGTCACTCGCCGCCACGCTGAGCACCTTGGCGTCGCTTCCGTGTTCGTCGCTCATGATGAACACCCCGATGGGCCGCGCCCGGACATGGCAGCCGGGAAACGTCGGTTCCTCCAAGCGGACCAACACATCGAGGGGATCGCCGTCCTCGGCCAGGGTGTGAGGGAAGAACCCGTAGTCCGCCGGGTACCGCGTCGAGGTGAAGAGCATCCGGTCGAGCCAGATCACCCCGGTCTCATGTTCGATCTCGTACTTGTTGCGAGTCCCCTTCGGAATCTCGACCACGACCTCGATCTCCACCGTGGCCAGGTTACGCCAGGCCCCGATGGGCGCTCCGGTCGTGAGAACGCAGCGGGCAAAGCAGCCGCACAGGTAACTCAGCAGTGCGCGGCGGCGTAACCCACCAGGCGCTGGAGCGCCTGTTGATAGGCCGGATCGGTCAACACCCGGGCGGCATCGGCCACGTTCGGTGGGCTGCTGCCGAGGTCAGCGCTCAAGCGGCGGGCGGTTTCGGCCAGCTCCTGCACCGCGGGCCGCAGCTCCGCCGGAGCGTCGGCCGAGATCCGGGCGACCAGCGCCTGCGCCCTGCTCACCGCGGCCGCCGACCCCGACGCCTGGAACAGAGACAGCACCAGGGTCTGGAGCTGGCGCAGGTCCTGGCAGAACGCCCGGCTTTCGACCGGTGCGGCCCCTGGCGCACCCGCGCCCCCCGGCACAATTGGTACGACGGGTGAAACCGCGGCCGAGCCGGGGCCGGCGTTGAAGGGCAACTCGGTACCCGGCGGGGTCAGCCGCCCGATCGAGTCGTTCAGGGCAGCGGACCCACCGCAGCCGGCGATCACCATGATCATCAGCAAACCGAGCACGCCGGCAACCAATCCCGAGGACAGCTGGGACAGCCGGGTCAGCTGGGACGACTTCGGGGACACCGCCCGCCGCTCCCATCTCGACCGCACCGTTCGAGCCTATCGAGATGGGAGCAGGACCGGCGTGGACCCGACCTAGGACTCGGGCCGGGCCTTACTCCGCTTCGTGGAGCTGGCGCTCCATGGCGTTGCGCTGTGCCCAGATCTGCGAGCGACGTTTCCAGAACGGCGTCTTCCAGACCTTGAACCCTCCGCGTTGCTCCGGATGGCGGGCCGGGCCCGGACGGGGCGAGGTGTGGCGCCCGACGTCGTGGCACACGACAGGCAGCACCGCGCCTTCGAGGGCATCTTCGTCCCGGACCATGGTTTGCATCTGGATCCGAGCTGCATGCCTCACCTGCCGGGAGCTCATGCGCCTTCTGAGGGTGGCGTCGTCAAGAATGGCGTCGTCATGGGAACGGCTCATACGCCTACCTCCCTATGTCAGCCTGCTTTGTAAGCTCCCTCCATGTAACCACGCCGGAGGGGTTCCTGCGTAGCAATCCTGTTACCGCTCTTTGAACAGCGCACCCCGGTAGTAGGCCAATTCGGCCACACTCTCTCGGATGTCGTCCATGGCACGGTGGCCGCCCGCCTTCTTCGGCGCTGCGGCGTAGGCGTCGGGATACCACCGCCGGGCCAGTTCCTTCAGGGTCGAGACGTCGACCGATCGGTAGTGGAGGTAGTTGTCGATCTCGGGCAGAAAAATGGCCAGGAACCGCCGGTCGGTCCCGATGGAGTTGCCGCACAGCGGAACTGAGCGCGGATGGGCGATGTGCTGGCGCAGGAACTCGAGGGTGGCCCGCCCCGCTTCCTCCACCGTGGTCGACGAGGCCTCGATCGCGGCCAGCAGCCCCGATTTGGTGTGCATTTTGCGCACCACGTCGGCCATCGCGGCCAAGGCGCCAGGATCGGCCGTGATCACCAGATCCGGCCCCTCGGCCAGCACGTTCAGATCGTCATCGGTGATCAAGGTGGCGATCTCCACGATGGTGTCATGGGAGGGGTCGAGCCCGGTCATCTCGAGGTCCATCCACGCCAGCATCGTGTGACCTTATCCAGCATTCGAGAGACGTCCCGCTGGCGGGCCGGTAGCGTGGCGTCGTGCTGGAGGTCGCGATCGTCCGCCTCGATCCGGACCTCCCTCTGCCGTCATACGCCCGTCCCGGCGACGCCGGAGCCGACCTGATGGCTCGCCACGACGTGGTGCTGGCCGCCCGCGGCGGCCGGGCCCTGGTCCCTACGGGGGTGGCGGTGGCGATCCCCGAGGGGTACGCCGGCTTCGTGCTCCCCCGCAGCGGCTTGGCCCTGCGCCACGGCCTGACGCTGCTCAACACGCCGGGGCTGATCGACTCGGGCTACCGCGACGAGCTGCGGGTTCTCATGGTCAACCTGGATCCGAGCGACGACTACGAGGTTTGCCGGGGTGACCGCATCGCCCAGCTGGTGATCCAGCGGGTGGAGGCAGCGGCATTCGTACCCGCCGAGGAACTGAGCCTGTCGACCCGCGGTTCGGGCGGGTTCGGCCACACGGGGCGCTGAGCATTGCCCGAACTCCCCGAGGTCGAGGCCCTGGCCCGCTTCGTCGCCCAGCGTGCCGGGGGCACGACGATCGTGCGCGCCGATCTGGCCACTTTTTCCGCCCTCAAGACCTTCGACCCGCCGCTCGGGGCCGTGGTGGGGCGAACGATCGACGGTACCCGCCGGTGGGGGAAGTACCTCGGGATCGATCTGGACGGGCTCTGGATGGTGATGCACCTGGCTCGTGGCGGCTGGCTGCATTGGCGCGAGGAGCTGCCCGCGGCACGGCCAAAATTGGGAAAAGGGCCTCTCGCCCTGCGGGTCGCCCTGGACAACGGCTCCGGGTTCGACGTGACGGAGCAAGGGACGGAGAAGCGCCTTGCGATCTGGATCGTGGCGTCGCCCGAGTCCGTGGAGGGGATTGAACGGCTGGGCCCCGACCCGCTGGCGCCCGGCTTCGACGTCGCCGCCCTGTGTGCCGTGCTGGTTGCCCGTCCTGGCCACCTGAAGAACGTCCTCACCGACCAGTCGGCACTGGCGGGCGTCGGCAATGCCTACTCTGACGAGGCGCTGCACGTGGCCAAGCTGTCGCCGTACAAGCCGGCGGGGAAACTGACCGACGCCGAGTTGGCGCGCCTGCATGGGGCGCTCGTCGGGGTGCTGTCCGAGGCGGCGGCCCGGAGCTCCGGTCTGCCTGCGTCGGGGCTCAAGTCGGACAAGAAGAGCAACATGCGGGTCCACGGGCGGGCCGGACTGCCGTGCCCGGAGTGCGGCGACGACATCCGGGAGGTGTCGTACGCCACCAAGTCCTTCCAGTACTGCCCCACGTGTCAGACCGGCGGGAAGCCGCTCGCGGACCGGAGAATGTCGCGGCTGTTGAAGTAGCCGAGCGGAGCGTCCTGCTAGTCTCTGACCCCGCTGCGGACGTGGCTCAGTTGGTAGAGCACAACCTTGCCAAGGTTGGGGTCGCGGGTTCGAATCCCGTCGTCCGCTCTCGAGGA
>JAUTXM010000210.1 GCA_030838025.1 Acidimicrobiaceae bacterium | reverse complement strand
ATCATCTGGCAGCTCACGGCCGGAGCGGTTCACGCCACCGACGCATCCAACGCCAGCCGGACCATGTTGTACGACATCGGGAGTTTGCAGTGGAGCGACGAACTGCTGGCCCTCTTTGACATCCCCGCCTCCTGCCTGCCCGAAGTCGGTCCGTCGAGCGGCCGCCTGGGTGTCACGGCGGGCGACGCCATCGCGGGCCTGCCGGCCGGGATTGCCGTGTCGGGAGTGGCCGGTGACCAGCAGGCGTCCCTCTTTGGTCAAGCCTGTTTCGAGCCCGGCATGACCAAGAACACCTACGGCACCGGCAGTTTCGTCCTGATGAATGTTGGTCCCGACTGCCCGCCACCAGTTGACGGGTTGCTCACGACCGTGGCCTGGACCCTGGCGCGCCCCCACGCCACGGCGTACGCGCTGGAAGGGGCCATCTTCGTCACCGGAGCGGCGATCCAGTGGCTGCGCGACGGCCTCGGGATCATCTCCGAAGCGGCCGAGATGGGCCCGCTGGCGGCGTCGGTCGACGACAGCGAAGGGGTCTACTTCGTCCCCGCGTTCGCCGGCCTCGGCAGCCCGTGGTGGGACCCCTACGCCCGGGGCACGGTGCTCGGCCTCAGCCGGGGCAGCGGCCGGGCCCAGCTGGCCCGGGCGGTCGTCGAGGCCATGGCGTTTCAGACGCGCGACGTGGTCCGCGCCATGGGGGCGGCGTCGGGAACCGAGATCACCAGCCTGCGCGTCGACGGCGGGGCGTCGGTGATGGAACTGTTGCTGCAGCTGCAGGCCGACCAGCTGCAGATCCCCGTGGCGCGCTCACGGGTGGCGGACACCACGGCGCTCGGAGCGGCCTACCTGGCCGGATTGGCCGAGGGGGTCTGGGGCTCGCTCGACGAACTGGCGTCGCTGTGGGGTGCCGACTTCGAAGCCCGGCCGCGACGTACCAACGACGGCCAGTACGAGCAGTGGCGCCGGGCGGTCCAGCGGGCTCGTGGTTGGGCTCGTGACACGCCGACCGCCATGTGAGCAGCGGCGGGCGAGCAGCGGCGGGCGAGCAGCGGCGCCCTCAGGCGTCGACTGCCTCGACTGCGAACCCCTCCGAGGGGCGCTCGGGTTGGCCGCAGCCCTGCTGGAAGCACCGTCGGTAGCCCTGGGGCGTGTTGCGCACGATTCGTTGGAAGTGCTGGCGCAGGTTGGCCGCCGACCCCATCCCGCACTGAGTCGCGACCAGGTCGACGGCCAGATCGGTCGTCTCCAGCAATCGCTGCGCCAGGAGGACCCGCTGGCGGAGCAGCCACTGGTGCGGCGTGGTCCCATGGGTCTCACCGAAGCGCCGGGCGAAGGTGCGGGGGCTCATGGCCGAGCGCGTCGCCAGCTCGTTGACCGACAGGTCGGCATCGAGGTGCTCGATCGCCCACGCCAGGGTTTCGGTAAACGGATCGCAGGTCGGCAGGTTCGAGATCGGCTGGCTCACGAACTGGGCCTGCCCCCCGTCGCGATGCGGGGGCACGACCATACGGCGGGCCACGATGTTGGCCGCCTCCGCCCCGAAGTCGAGCCGCACCACGTACAGGCACAGGTCGATCCCCGCCGCGGTGCCGGCCGACGTGAGAATGTCGCCGTCGTCGACATAGAGAACGTCGGGGTCGACCTTGACGAGCGGGTACCGCCGGGCCAGCTCGGCCGCATGCATCCAATGGGTGGTGGCCCGCCGGCCGTCGAGGAGGCCCGCCGCGGCCAGGATGAACGCCCCGGTGCAGACCGACATGATCCGCGCACCTCGCCGGTGCGCCTGGCGCAGGGCTTCGAGCAGCGGCTCGTTGTCCTCGCCCTTCCCGGCCGGGACGATGATGGTGTCGGCGCGCCTCAACGCTTCGAGCCCGTGCGGGGTGTCGATGGTGAAGCCGATACCGGTCGTGATCGGCGTGGGCCCGGCGGCGCAGACCTTGAAGCGGTACCACGGCGCGCCGATATCGACCGAGCGATCGATGCCGAACACCTCGCAGGCCACGGCGAACTCGAACGGTGACACTCCGTCGAATAGCACAGCGACGACGTTGTGGCGACGGATTTTCTTGGCAGCATCCTTTCGCATGGTGACTATTCTGCCACTCCTCAAGCCGGTTCGCCAGGGCGACAATAGGTACATGTTCGCCATCTACTGCTCAGGTCATCAAAGCCGGGTCCTGCTGTTCAGCGAGCACATCGACGAGCTGGTCAACGGGCCCGACGGAGTCCTACTTCGCTGGCGCTGCACCTGCGGCACCACCGGCACCACCCATATCCCCCGCGATCATGCGGACCTCCAGGAGGTGGCGTGATGCACCCCACCCACCTGGCCCAACTAACCCAGGACCACCAGTCCACCCTGCGGAGGCAGGCAGCCGAGAGCCACCTCCGGCCAGCAACCCGGCCAACGAGCCAGCACCGGAGGCCCCGCTACGAGTGGCACTTCCGCAGCCCGATCGTCCGCCGCCCCGCACCCATCCAAACAGTGGTCTGCCGGTAGACCACCCGAGCCAGAGGAACCACGAGGGTCGGGCCGGCGCAGGGTCGACGTTTCCCCGTCGATCCGGAGCCGGGTCGGCCCTCGCGCGCGCGCGACCTAAGGCGTCGCGCTCGGGTGGATCAGCCGGCTCACCCGGGTCACCAACTCGACCCAACGGTGGTTGGCAATGCGCGCCAGCGCCGCCAGCTGCTGGCGCTCCCGGGCCCGAAACGGCCGCCCGCGGCGACCGATGACGAGTACCAGGCTCGCGGTGTCGAGCTCGGCCCAGGCCACGTCGTCGGGGCCGCCCAGCGCCGACGAGGGCGACGCCGACGCCCGGCTGCCGGTCACGAAGGCCTCCAGCCACGGAGCCGGGGGAACCGGGCCCACCGTCGTGAGCGGCACCGGCGAATCGAGGTCCACGACCGCCGCCCAGTCGGCCGTGAAGTCATGGGTGGCATGCGACACCAATCGGTCCAGGAGGTTGGCCACGCTGTGCTGGTCGACCAGCACCGCCGCCGTCTCCAGCGCGTCCAGGCGAGGGTCGGACAACCAGTCGGCCGCGGGCCGGACGTCCTCGACGTCCACCCCGTCCACCTCCTCGACCTCGCTGATTAGAAGCGGAACGAGCGAGTCGTCGGGCAGGTCGACCAGCAGCTCGTCGATGGCCCGACCCCCGCCCCGCTCGAGGATGTCGATGCCGACCAGGTCGCCGCGAACGGCGCCGATGCGGCTGGCGACGGAGCCCAGTGCACCGGGTCGGTCAGGCACCCAGACACGGACCACGTAGGTCGTCATGCCGGCCACGCTAGATCGCGGCTGTGAACAAAGCGTTTCCTTCAGGGCACGGCGCGGTTACTTCGGTCCCTACGCCGGGATGGCCGCAGCCGCCAGACCCGACCCAGAAGAGGCCAAAGAGGCCGACGACCCCGAAGCCAACGCCGCCCGCCGGGCGGCCACGACCGCGGACGTCTCGGCGCCCACCGCCTCGACCACGTCGCCGCGCTTGGCGTAGCGATTGACGTACTCCTGGCCCGAAAGCTCCCGCAGCTGCCACATGATCTCGTCGGTGATCTGGCGCAGCACCAGGGGGTCGTCCTGGCGCTCGTAGAACCGGTCGAAGGACATGGGCGCCGAGAATCGCACCGTGATGGGCATGAACAGCCGGGGCGTCACCTGGCCGATCGGCTGCGCCTCGCGCGTGCCGACCATGGCCACCGACAGCACCGGACAACGACACGCCAGCGCCAACCGGGCCACGCCGGTGTGGCCCTTGTACAGCTTCCCGTCGGGCGAGCGGGTCCCCTCGGGGTAGATCCCGAACACCCCGCCGCCCGCCAGGACGTCCTTGGCCGACGCCAGCGCCCGTTGCGACGCCGAGCCACCGCCGCGCTTGATGGGAATCTGTCCCACCGCCCGGAAGAACCATGCCGTCTTCGGGTCCTCGAAGTACTCCGCCTTGGCGACGAAGGTGATCCGGCGGCGCAGGACCAACGGCAGGAAAATCGAATCGCTGAACGACACATGGTTGCTGGCCAGGATCACCGGCCCGTCTTTGGGGACGTGCTCCATCCCCTCGACGTTGACGCGGTAGAAGAACCGCAGCAGCGGCGTCAGGATCAACTTGAGCAGCCAATAGGTCATTTCCGTACAACAGGCTAGGGCACGACCGGGGCGGCTTTTCCCCAGACCTCCCCAGACCTCTCCAGACCTCTCCAGACCTTGTTACAACTTCACGAGCGCCTTGCGGAGGTTGCGGACCGCCTGGGCGATGCGCTGCTCGTTTTCGATGAGGGCGAAGCGGACGAAGCCCTCCCCGCCCCGCCCGAAACCCACGCCCGGGGAGGTGGCCACATTGGCCTCGGTCACCAGCAGCTTGGAGAACTCCAGCGACCCCATCTCCCGGTACGGCTCCGGGATCGGGGCCCACACGAACATGGTGGCCTTGGGTTTGTCGATCTCCCACCCGACGCGACCCAGGCCCTCGCACAGGGCGTCGCGGCGCGACTGGTAGATCTCGTTGACGAACTTGGGGTAGTCGGGCGCCTCGTTCATGGTCACGATGGCCGCGATCTGGATGGGCTGAAACGTGCCGTAGTCCAAGTAGCTCTTGAGCTTCGTCAGCGCCGCCACGATGGCCGCGTTGCCGACCATGAACGCCACCCGCCAGCCCGCCATCGAGAAGCTCTTGGTCAGCGTGTACAGCTCCACCGCCACGTCCTTGGCGCCCGGCACCTGCAGGATCGACGGCGGCTGATAGCCGTCGAACGCCGTGTCGGAGTAGGCGAAATCGTGGACCAGGACCACGTCGCGCTCGCGGGCGAAGTCGACCAGGCGCTGCATCCACGCCAGGTCGACGACCTCGGTCGTCGGGTTGTGAGGGAACGAGAAGACGATCACCCGAGGGCGGGGCCAGGTCGATTCCCAGCTGTCCATCAAGTTGGCGAAGAAATCCTGGTCGGGGCCGAGGCGCACCTGCTGGACGTCGGCCCCGGCGAACAGGGGGGCGTAGATGTGGATCGGGTAGCTCGGCGTCGGTACCAGGGCGGTGTCGCCCGGCCCGACCAGCGTCCACATCAGATGCGACAGGCCCTCCTTGGCCCCGATAGTGGTGACGACCTCGGTGTCGGGATCGAGTTCGACGCCGAAGCGCCGCAGGTAGAGGTTCGACACCGCCAGGCGCAGCTTGGGAATCCCCTTCGACGCCGAGTAGCGGTGGTTGCGCGGGTTGTGCGCCGCTTCGCACAGCTTCTCGACCGCGATATCGGGGCTCGGGATGTCGGGATTGCCGAAGCCCATGTCGATCACGTCGTCGCCCGCGTGGCGCGCCTGGTCCCGCAACTGATTGATGATGGCGAAGACGTACGGGGGCAATCCGTTGATGCGGCGGAACTCCATAGGTGGTTTCGAGGCTACCGGACGGCCTTCGCGGCGCCCGCCAATTTGGCGACCAGCTGCGCCCAGTCGGTCGCCGGGGGCGGCCCGTACACGGCCCACGCGACGCCCGCCGCGGCCAGGCGCGTCAGGTGGCCCTCGAAGTCCCCGTCGGGGGGCGGCGGACCGCCCCAGGTGGCGACGGCGCCGCCGGGGTTGGCGGCCGCGAACGCCGCCAGCTCGTCGACCGGGCCGTCCCAGGCGTTCCAGCCGTCGGCGTCGGCCGCCGCGATCGCCCGCACCTGGCGCGACCGCCCGCCGATCCAGGTGACCACCCCGTGCCGGCGCAGCGACCGCGCCGTGTCGACCAGCAGCCCCAGCCGCTCGGCCAGCGGCGGGAACCGCATCCCGTAGGCCTCGTTCTCGGCCTTGGTCAGCGAGTCGCCGGTTCCGATGCCGGCGATCGCCCGGTGCCCGGAGATCTCGTCGAGCGTCACCAGCGCCGCCACCAGCACCGGAAGCGGGAGCAGCGTGACCCGGCTGACCAGGGTCCCGATGCGGATCCGCTCGGTACGCCGAGCCATGGCGGCGAGCATCGGAATGGCGGCCAGAGCGGGCCGTTGCGGGCTGTTGATGGGAAAAAGGTGGTCGTAGCTGAACACGCCGTCGATCCCGCTCTCGTCGGCGCGCTGGGCGATCGACAGCGCCAACTCGGGCGAGCGGGCAAACACCGGAGCGACCAATCCGACGTTCACGGCGAGAGCAATGGCAACTCGCCCTCGGCTCCGGCCACGACCCCGGCGTCGGCTTCGGCTTCGGCTCCGGCTTCAGCTTCAGCTTCGGCTTCGGCTCCGGCTCCGGCTCCGCCCCCGTCGGCGTCGGCTTCGGCTTCGGCTTCGGCTTCGAGTGCCAGCAGGGCGGCGCCGACCGCTCCGGCGCGCGCACCGAGCTCGGCCAAGACGATGCGGATCGGTGGCCGATGGGCCGCGGCCTCGACGAGATCATCGAACGCAGCGCGGACGGGC
>JAUTXM010000151.1 GCA_030838025.1 Acidimicrobiaceae bacterium | reverse complement strand
GACTCGTCGCCCCCGCGAGAGGTGTGGTGCTTCCATCCCTTGGGAGCCTTGACCAATAGTCGGCCGTTGGCATACTCCACGCGGGTCTGATGGGTTGCGTTCACGTCGGACGTGTTGCTCGCGTCGCTGGGTCGAACTTCGACAATTGTCTCGCTTCGCTCACCTGCCACGATTCGGAGGTCACCGACGCCGAGTTCGACGGTTACCGAAATGGGTTCGGGGGTGTCGAAAGTAGGCATGACGTTTTCCTTTCACCGTTGGCGGAAATGCGCGTACGCGGAGACGCGGCTACTGCCGACTATCGGGCCCAGCCGGTATAGCGCTGAGCGACCTTCCCGACACCTGGTGGTCGGCGGCCCGGATCGGTGCGCTCCAAGGCCGCGGTGGCGGCTCGGACGAGCCAGCTGTTTACTGACTGCCCTTCACCGCCCGCCGCCTGTTCGATCCGGGACTTGAGCTGGTCAGGCAGGCGGAGGTTGATCCGCGAAACTCCGCCCTCGTCGGCCTCGACAGACGATGCCGCTACTGCCGAACGGTTGTGCATCTGCCGGCCCGCTTCGAACAGGTCGTCGGCGGTGGGCGGGGCGGGCGGTGGCGTCACCACGAACTCGGGGTCACGGCCCCGCAGGCGCAGCTCGACAGATCCGGGTGCGAGTTCGCACGTGATCTCCTCGGCCGCGGCTCCGAGAACGTCCTGAAAAGCCAGGCGGATCGCGGCATCGAGTGGTGCGACGAGCCGTTCGGCCAGCGCCCGAGCCTCATCGCCGCCCGCCTCGGCCGCAACCACAAGTTGCCGGTGAATGTCCTCGATGTACACCCGCAGGTCCATGGCACCAGTATGGCACCATATTGATGCCATGACAAGGCAATTATGAGCCATAGGGATGCCACCGTCGTGTTCGATGACTCGCGTGGAGCAGGATCGCTGCGGTCAGGTCAAGCCGGACTTCTGGTCGAGGTGCTGCAACAGGTCGTGGGCTGCCAGTTCGACCTCCTTGTGGCGCCATTCTGCGGCCCGGTAGACGCAGGCGATCAGACCAGTCCGGTGAACCCGGCGGAAATCCCCATAGACGAAGGCGTACCTCGCCTTGGTCCCCTCGGCGGCCCCTTCAGTGAGTCCCAGATGCCAGCTCGCGTACTCGTCCCACCCATGTGAGCCCAAGTAGGCGTTCTGGACTTCGGTGCTGGGCTGGACGTCGCCCCAATCACTGTCGAGAACGTACTGGCGAGCATCGATGAGCTTCCGCGCTCGTGCGACGGCCCGCTGGTTGACGGTGTATGACGCCATGACACATTCTGCCCACACCGTTTGCCTGTCGGGTCCGGAGCCCTTCGATCTCTCGACTCAAATGACCAGACCACTGACGGTGTTGGGCGCGATCAGCTGGGGAGACGACCGATCGAGGTGCCCCAGTTTGCAGCCCGTGTCCGCGCCCGTGGGGTGATGTATTCGGTTTCGAACCAAAACACACCTGAGGGACTGATATTTGCCATCGAATAGTCGCCCCATCGGCACCCGCGGGCGGAGTCGCCCGGTATAAACGCGTCGTAGCAGCTGACACCGTCCTCGGGGCGTACGCCTGCGAGATACATGTGCAGCATTGCCGGCTGCGCAACGGTGCTGAACGTGGTGTACACCGCAGACGGGAACGACGTCGGACCGACGAGTGATGCGACGATCAGGGCCGTCGATCCGTCGGCGGTGACCGCGATGTCGCCGTAGTCGAGGTTGTTGGTCGCGACGCTGAGGTAGCCTTGGTGTGTCGCGGTGCCGCTGAACGCCGTGGGTGTAAGCGTGGGCTTGATCGCAAGCCACACCAGGCCACTGTTTCCGTTCGCCAGTTTCGTGTCGATCAGCGTCCAGATCTGACCATTGGCGAACTTGGACGGCTGCGCCCAATCGGCACCGCCGTCCAGTTGCCGCAGCGGCTCGTTCGGCGCGCCAGGGAAGAGGGATGACAGGTTGGTACCAAGCGGACGGGGCCCTGGCTTCTGAGCCAGCTTCGGCGGGAAGGCGTAGGCCAGCACGCCCGGAACGACGGCGGTTTGGACGTGGATCGCACTCGGATTGTTGCCGTTGATCGCGGCGGTGTTCGTGAGCGCCACGAGGCCGACCTGGGTGGAGCCGGCTCCGGTTAGGTCAAGGGTTTCCACGAAGTAGTGAGTGCCGTTATTCGAGGTGAGTTCAGGTGATCCGGGTACCACTTGGGCGCCGAGCAGGGCGGCGGTCAAACCGCCGCCGAGACGTCCTGGATTGATGAGGGCAGCCAGGCCGAGGTGACCGGCCAGAAGGGCTCGCTTGGACAGCACGACGATGCGTCCGCCCCGGAACCTGTTCCCGTCGTGATCGAACCGGTCGTAGGTGAGGAGGTACGAGTTGGCGTCGGTGCTGCTCTGCGGGTAGTCGGCCAAGCACAGCCCACGGCACTCCGGCTGGCTTGGCGGTTCGACCGGGAGCTTGAAGAGGTTGTACGGGCCGACCGGGTCGGGGGTTGCCTGCGCGGCGATGTAGTACGCCTGCGTTCCGGTGAGGAACCCGCCGGTGAGGTCTTGGTCCAGCCCCCAGGTCATCAGGAAGAACCGACCGGTCGTGCTGTCGTAGGCGCAGTTGATGTCCGAGTTCCGTGGACCCGGAAAAGTGAACCCCGTGGGTGTGCGGTCGATCTCCGGTGGGATACCCATGAACTGGTTGTTCGCGATTGGCGGGGTGAGGACATTGCCAAGCGGGTCGAAGAACTGCAAGGCGTCGTTCAGGATCTCAACCTCTGCGTTCGCGCCTGCGCAGAGGTCACCGTCAGGGGGCTCTCCGCTCAGCTGGTTGCCGTTGTCGGCCAATCGGCTGTCGGTATGGTCGATGCCGTCGAAGGACTGAGCGGAGCCATGCCCGGACACCGGAAGCGGCTGCGGGTCGCCCAGCTTCAGCGGCACGGCGCCGGCGTTGGCTGTGCTCGGGATGGGCCGGTCGAACGTCGCCCCGACGCGTGACGGCTCCGAGTCCGACGAACTCATCGGTGCCGAGCGCGCTGTCGCAGCAAGGGCCGCCACATCGGTCTGGCCGAGATACTGCACCGGAAGCATCTCCGACGAGGAGCCATCCACGACCGGCGACGCGCTGGTGTTGGTCGCGCTCAACCCAAGAATGCACGATGCCAGCAGCGCTGCCGCCGCAATGGAACGCCTCGTCGCCATCGTCCTACCTCCAGTCCCCCGTCTCCCAATCACAAAGACAGTTGTACCGCGTCTTCACGGAGGCATGGGGCGATACTCGACTCTCAGGCGAGACGGCGATCAGGCGCCCGGGACCTCCTGCGCGGGCTCGCCGACCTCCTTGTCCAGCTCGACCGTGAGACCGGGACGGATCCGGCCCAATGCGAGGATGCTGCATACATGGCCCAACCCAGTCAGATGTCAGTACCCCGCCTCGGCCGTTAGGGCCAAGGCCGCGGCGACGTATAATTTCGCGATCGACCCGGCACCCGAGACCCCCGAGCAAGAGTGCTACCGAGACCGTATCGTTCGCCTCGCGGAGGAGCAGGGTG
>JAUTXM010000056.1 GCA_030838025.1 Acidimicrobiaceae bacterium | reverse complement strand
CGTGGTCGAGGGGGACGTAGCGTTCGCCATCGGGAGTCACGACGAAGCCCGGCAGGAGCGGCGGCACCTTGACCCGGGCGAAGCGGCGCTCCTTGGTGACCGGGTCGGAGACGATCACCGCCAGGTTGAGGGAAAGGTTGGAGATGTACGGGAACGGGTGTCCCGGGTCCACTGCGAGGGGGGTGAGCACGGGGAAGATCCGCTCCTGGAAGACCTCCTCGATGTAGGCCCGGTCGTCGTCTTGGAGTGAGTCCCAGCTGGAGAGCCTGATGCCGTGCTCGTCGAGTTCGGGCACGACCTCGTCGATGAAGGCGCGGACTCGGCGCTCGACGAGACAGGCCGTTTCGAGCTTGATGGCGCGGAGCTGGTCGCCTGGTGCGAGGCCGGCCGGGTCGGTGCCGAGGAGGCCGGCGGCCAGCTGGTCCTTGAGGCCGGCCACCCGGACCTCGAAGAACTCGTCGAGCAGGCCCTGGAAGATGGCGAGGAACTTGGCCCGTTCCAGCAGGGGTACGGACTTGTCCTCGGCCATGGCCAGGACGCGGCTGAAGTAATCGAGCGTCGACAGCTCGCGGTTGACGTAGCGCCGGGCCTGATCCTCGGCGGCGCCGGGGGGTGGAAGGGTAACGGTGGCGCCGGTCGCGACTCCAGCGGGACCGGGAGCCCCGGGAACGGCGATGCCGAGGCGTGCCGCGGAGGCGACCAGGTGTTCCGGCTGCTGGTCACGGTCCGGGTCCTGGGCGTGGTCTGAGCCCTGGGCGTCGACCGAGTCCTGCGTGCCGTCCGCATCCTCGGCGGGCGGGTGTTCGGGGACGTCAACGGGCTCGCCCGCATGCGTCGTCGCCATCACAGGCACGGTAGTCCTGTCGCGACCCAGAATGCGCTGCCGGCCGGCCCACCAGAGGCCACGACGTGACGCGGCGCCAGCGCCGACGCCGGTTATTCGGCGATCTCTTCCTCGGGGAGACCGAGGTCCCACTCGAGCAGGATGTTCTCCCGTTCGGCGTCGCGGACGACTCGTTCCCGGTTACGGCGGAACTGCGGGTCGTGCGGTGGCAACAGGACCAGGCGGGCCAGCGCCCGCTGCCGGAAGTCCTCGATCAAGTTGCGGTCTCCGAAATCGGAATCGACCCGCCAGTGGGGCGCAACCGGACCGAGGTACATGATCCTGACGCTGCCCTTCGGCGGCTGCGGCTGCTCTTCGGTGCGCTGCGGGTCTGACATCGCCGCCAGGTTACCGTCAGGGGGCCAAGAGCCGGTGAGGGGGGCCGACCAGGGGCCGCAGCCCGCTTCCTACCACTACATGACCGCCAGAGGTCATGTAGTGCTAACAAAGGATCCGACTACGGGCTTGCCGGTACAGAACTGAGGGTCACGGTGGTCGTCTTGGTGGTGGAACCCCGTACGTAGGTGACCTCGACCTTGTCCCCCGGCTGATGGGACCGAATCAGGGTGACCAGCTCGCTGTTACCCGTGACCCGCTTTCCGTCGAACATGGTGATGACGTCGTTCGCCTGGATTCCGGCCGAGGCGGCGGGACCGCCGGTTGCGACGCTGGCGACGAATGCCCCGGCGTCGACGCTGCTGCCCACCCGTTGGGCAATCTGGGGCGTCATGTCACCGACGCCGGCCCCCAGGTAGCCGGGATTGCGGCTGATCCCCTTGGCCAGATCGGGGATGAGGGGCTTGATGTTGTTGACCGGGATGGCGAAGCCCAGGTTCTGCGCCAGTTCTTGTGCATTGGCCGACTGGATGACGAGCGTGTTCATTCCGACCACTTCCCCACTGGCGTTGACCAAGGGGCCACCAGAGTTGCCGGGGTTGATGGCGGCGTCGGTCTGAATGAGGTTCTGCGGTTGGCGAGGGTCGGGAAGGTTGCGGCCGATGGCGGAGATGATCCCGGTCGTGACCGTGGGGCCGCCGGGCAGGTTCAGGGCGTTGCCAATGGCGACGACGTCGTCGCCCACAACCGATTTTGACGAATCGCCCAGCGTGACGGTCGGTAGACCCGAGATGTTGTCGACCTTCAGAACGGCCACGTCGTCGGTCGCGTCGTGGCCGAGGAGGGTGGCTGGCCGGGCCTCGGTGGAGTTGAACAGGGTCACGGTGATCTTGGTGGCCTTGTCGATGACGTGGTTGTTGGTCACGACCTGACCGTCGGACGTGATGATCATGCCGGTCCCGGCGCCGAGGTCAGTCCTGATCGAGACAATGGCGTCTTGGACCTTGCCCAGCACCTCTTGGACCGTCGCCGTGTGGGTGATCACGCTGGTATTGGGCTGGGTGACCTGGCGAACGATGGTGGTCTTGTGGTTGCGGCCCGAGACGACGGCGCCGACTCCGCCACCGACCAGGGCGCCGATCAGACCCGCGACCAGTGCGACGGCCAGCCACCGGCTCCGTGGTGCCGGCTTGTCGGCCGGGCGCGCTTCCAACGGCACCGGTGGGGCGGACGTTCGTTCGTCGTCAGGCACCGGAGCGGCGCCGGGATAGGGGTAGCCGAATGAGTGTGGGGCGGGCTCAGCCGGTGCCGACTCCACCCGGGGCGCCGAATAGGCGAACGAAGGAAAGGGAACCGCAACGGGCGCGGGGCGAGCGGGCGGGGTCGCAGGCGGGGCCGGCCAGGCGGCAGGAGGAGCAGGCGCGGCGGCCGTCGCAGCCGGAACCGATCCGGGGCCGGGAGACGGAGGGGCATGCGACGCCGCAGGGGGGGCCGGCGAGGCGGCAGTCGGGGCAGGAGCGGATCCCGCGGTGGGCGCAGGGGGCGTGGGCGCAGGGGGCTCGGGTGACCGAGTGGCGGGCGGTGCGCCGGGC
>JAUTXM010000028.1 GCA_030838025.1 Acidimicrobiaceae bacterium | reverse complement strand
CTGAGTAAAGGATTCTTAAATAACTCGGTGTCAGCTCCTATCGTAACGAGTTGGGTATGCAGCGCGGCAAGAGTCGGACCTGTGAGTGAACCCTCGTACGGATCACCGAGTTTATCTGCTCGACTGAAGAAGAGAGCTCCCTTCTCCAGTAGGGACACGAACTTCGGCAGATCCATATAGCGCCAGAGAGTCGTCTCGTCAGACGGCGTGACAAAGACCGGATGCTTCGCGTACGTCACAGCGTCACCGTTCGGATGTTCGATACAATGTCCATGTCTTTGCGCTATTGGCTTTCCTCAGCTCGTCGTCGATGCGCACAAGCTATAGTGTATCGACTTCACCGACTCGGTTCGCGACGGTCTCCGAATGCGGTACGCGGCAATCTTTTAGCCCATCCTGTATCTGGCGCTACTGCGACGCCCAGCCCGCCGGAGAAGGACTGGACACCGTGGTGAAGCAGATCGGCCTGACGAAAGGAAGGTGGTAGTGGCGAGATGGGGCTTGCCGATCTGGAGGTCCTGTCATGGCCGATGCCACTGTTGTCAGTGTCGCCCCCCGCTGTGCGACGAAACCAAGCTCGCCGTCGCCGGGGTCCTGGCCCGCTACTCCGGTCCGACCAGGGTGAGCTACTCCTGCGACCTGCGGCAATGGTTCGCGTGGTGCCACTAGAATCACCTCCCGCCACTCACCGCCCGCCGCGGTCATCTCGAGCTGTGGGCCCGAGACATGGAAGCGCACGAATGGGCGGGCCGCCTCGACCGTGGCCCGGGCGGCTGTCCACCGTGGCCGGCTTCTACAGCTTCGCAATTGTCGACGGATCGTCGAGCACTCCCCGGCAGAGTTCGTTCGCCGATCGAAGATCGACAGCGAATGCACCACCCTTGGCCTGGTCGGATGGACTCGGCGCGTTCATCGCCCAGGGCGCCGCCGGTAGCCCCGTAGACCGAGACGGCGGAAGGAGGCCGAGGGATTGCCTGTCGAGCCCGGTCCATCCGCCGCCGATGTCAATGGCATGGCTCGCGTCCTTCGAGTGGTCATCGTCTACGGGATCGCCGCCATCGTGGCGATCATCATGGTCCTGGTCGCGGTGCCCGCCCTGCTCAACCGAGCCTCCCGCGGTGCCATCCAGACCAGCGGAACGCCACCCAGGCTCACCAACACCGCCCCTGCGCCGCCCACCAACTTCGCCTCCTCTTGGACCTGTCCCCGCCCCGGCGCGGGATGGTACGCCCACCTGGAGTGGTCGCCAAGTCCGACCCCGGGCGCCTCCGGCTACCAAGTGACCTGGGCCACGAGCCCGACCGGCCCCTGGAAACCCGCCATCGCCGGCGGCGGAACAGCCGACCAAGGAACACTGTCCCAAACCGGTGTGCCAGCCGGATCCACCCGCTGGTACCAGATCAAAGCCCTCAAGATCAACACCGTCTACCAACCCGTCTCGAGCCAAGCGCTGATCGGATCGGCCAAGGCACCAACGTCGACCTGCTGACAACGCGAGCACGCGCGAAGGGGCGTTATCGGATGGGTGCCCGGGACGGCGGTCATGCGGCCACCCGATCACGGCATAGCGGCTGACCAGCCGAAGCTGCAGCGCTCAATCAACGTGGTCCACGGCGGGCGACGGGTGCGCTTGTCCGGCAATTCGATCTAAGTCATTTCGGCTCGCGTGTTCGCGACAGTGAGCAATGGTCACCTCATCCGAGGTTCTATCTCCTGGCGGCCTCAAAGGCGAATCCACCCAATGAGGCATATCGCTCAGCTCCTGTGTCAGCGCGACCTGCGGTCCGTTGGTCGCCCTGAACGGCATTCTGAATCAAATCGCGACGCCGTCCCCGCGACCTGTTGCTGCGCCGCGGACGGCCAGATCGTTCGGCGCCAACACGGCCTCGTAGCCCCGCGCTTGACTCCGGAAGATTCCACCGGCCACTCTGGTGAGATACAGCCGGATCGGCTGAAGTGGACAATGGGAGTTTCAAGCATGGCAGCGATGTGCCGTCGACCTGGAGCCACCGTCCTCCGTCGGGGGGCGATTCTGTCTCTGTTCTTGGGCATAGTGGTTGCGACCGGGGTTGTGACAGCGTCGCCGGCCGGCGCGGATCTCCTGCCCGGCGCCCCCCAAGTTGTCGCCGGGTCGGCCAACCTGACGAATGTCGCCTGTATGACTGGGAGCGAATGCCTGGGTGTCGGCAGTTGGCTCGACGGCACTTTCTATTTTCCGGCGCTCGTACCGATTACCAACGGTATCGCGGGCGCCGTTCAACAGTACGCGGGCATTCCTGGGGGCGCCGGCATGGCGCAAATCAACTCCATCGCCTGCTCGAGCACCACTCAGTGCTGGGCGGTCGGCGCCTCATTGCCGTTCCAGGTGGGCCAGCCGCACCTTCATCCGCCGCAGGGCGAGATAACGCCCATCATTAACGGCGTCCCTCAACGAACGATTGACGGCCGCGATCTCCCGCCGTTCTACCTGATCGCCTGTGCCAGCACGACGATCTGCTACGTGGATGACGGCCAGCTGCTGACCATCAACCTGGTGGGTATCCAAACCACCGGGGTGAACCAGTACATCACGAACATGCAGTCGCCTGGGATCGGGTTCCGCGCCATCAGCTGCGCCTCTACGACCTTCTGCGTTCTGGTTGGCTCTGACTCGACAAATGGGGCTTTCCAACCGATTGTCAATGGCGTCCTTGGCTCCGTCCACTCCGTCCCCGGAACCACCGTTTTGACGAGTGTGTCGTGCGAAAGCGCCATTAGCTGCCTAGCGGTCGGCTCGAACAACACTGCCAACCTGGCGGTCACAATCACCCAGTCCTCGGCTGGCACATCCCATCCGCTCGGGCTCGGACCGAGCAGCGTGAGTTGTATCGGCACGTCCTGTGAGGCTGCCGGCACGGCCAGCGGGGTCGGAGCCGCGCAAGCGATTACCAGTGGAACGCCAGGGACCATACGAACGGTCGCCGGCACGTCAGGCCTTTCCGATGTTGCCTGCCCCTCCACCGCTTACTGCGTCGCGGTTGGTGCCACAAGCACATCGCCCAACCAGGGTGTAGTCGTCAAGCTGACCCCCACGACGCTTGCCCTCACCTGCGCCGTGACCAGCACCCAGTTCCCACCCGCGGTTGCCCACGCCACCCAGACCGTGACGGTGCATGCCGCAGCCGGCCTGGCGTCGGTGAACAACATCAAGATCGTCAACGGCACGGTGAACGTTCCTGCGTTCGCCGTCGGCACGACCAGTCCCGTCAAGGTGACGGCAACCAAGACCGACCCGACGAAACTGACCTCGTGGAGCTTCACCATCACCGACGTCAACGGGCAGACCCGCAACTGCACCTGAACACCTGAACTTCTTTGCCGGTCGCGCTATTCGCCGAACAGAGGACTGTTACTAGATTGCCCGTGGACCGACCCGCAACCAGGTCGGTCCGGAGGACCGGGGGTTGCAGTGGAACGGTCTGGTACATGGGGCCGCGCTGGAGGCGCGAGGCTCTTGCTGTGAAGGTCGTTGCCTTTCAGGGGCCCTTTCCTGGGTTTCCCTCCGATGATGGTGTGCGCCTGGTCACCGAGCAGCTGGCGGCCTGTGAGTTCGCGGGCGTGGAGATGCTGTGCTGCCCGGAGGCGCTCATCGGGGAGCTGGCCAATGAGTCAGATGGTGATTCGCCCGCGGTCGTTGCCGTGGGAGTCGAAGACGGTGAGCTGGCCGAGGTGCTGGCACCGCTCACGGGGTCGTCGGTCACGATGGTCGTGGGTTTCGCGGAGCGGGCGGCGTCGGGGGAGCTTTCAACGCTGCGGCAGTCCTCGTAGGCGGTGCGCTGGTGTGGGCGTACCGCAAGTTGTATCCCGGTGCGGGTTCGGTCTATCACGCGGGGATTGATCTGCCGATCTTTTGGCATGGTGCGACGCCCTTCGGGGTGTTGATCTACAACGATGCCCACCCCATGGAGCTGGCGCGGGTGCTCGCGGCGCGGGGCGCGGCGATCCTGATGGGTCGCGTCCCCATGCGGGCACCGAGAGGCGAAGGAATCGGCGTGGCGGGCCCGGGGGATGAACGTGCTCGTGGCCCGGGCGGTGGACAACGCCGTGCCTGTGGTGGCCGCCGACGTCGCTGGCCGCCAGGGTGAACGCGCGTCGCATGGCACGACGGCGATCATCGACGCCCAGGGAACGGTCATAGCCCGAGCCGAACCGCTCGCGCCGGGACTTGTCGTCACCGATGTCGAGTTGCGTCGTGGCATCCCGGGGCGGGGCGTGGATGGCCCCGTCAATCAGGCGGTGACCGAGGCTTTCTTGGCGCTGTGGGGGAGCACCGATGGGAGCGGGTCGAGTCCGGAAATCCGTGTCCCATAACC
>JAUTXM010000452.1 GCA_030838025.1 Acidimicrobiaceae bacterium | reverse complement strand
GGGTGCAGGGAAGAACGATCAGCAGAAGCAGCATCAGGGCAACGTCGTGGTCGTGGTCGCCCGGGGCACCGGCACGAAGGTCGTGGTGGTCCGTGGTCGCGTCGTCGGTGTGATGGGCCGGGTCGTGGTCGCGCCCGACGGCGAACCGGGCTGGGATGGGGTCACACCACTCGCGGGTGGGCCGAGGGGAGGAATCGGGGACGTGAAATCCTCAACCGGCAGGTTCGCCACGGCTGCGGCCATGAAGTCATGCCATGTCTGGGCCGGCAACGTCCCTCCAAACACTTGCGGCAGGCCCTTGATGTTGACCAGTGGCTGGCGGCCATTGGTGTAGCCCATCCACACCGACGCGACCAGCTGCGGGGTGTACCCGACGAACCAGGCGTCGCTGAAGGATTCACTGGTGCCGGTCTTGCCGGCGGTTCCGTTGGGCCGGCCGATGTCGGCCGCAGTACCGGTGCCGGTGGCGACAACATCCTTGAGGACGTCGTTGACCTGGTCGGCCACCGACGTGGCGAGGACCCGTCGGCCCGGCCGGGACTGGTCGTCCTCCAATACCGTCGCGTCAGCGGCGATGACCCGTGTCACCGGCGTGGCCGGGTATTGGATACCCCGGGCCGCGAAGACCCCATAGGCCGCAGCCATGTCGAGTGGGGAGACGTCGGCGGCACCGAGCGTCAGGCTCGGGCCGTACCCCTGACCCGATGGGTCCTTGCCGTCGGGGTTGATCATCGTCAGCCCGAGGCGATGCGCCAGCTCCGCGGTCTTGGTCACGCCGACATCTTCGATCAGCTGCGCGAAGACGGTGTTGACCGAGAAGGCAGTCGCTTGCCGGAGTGTGATCATCCCATAGGGCCCGCTTTCGACGTTGTGCACGGTGCAACCGATACCTCGGCACTGGTTGAGCGGGAAGGTATAGGTGGCGGGGCCGTCGTAGACCTTGTTGGCGTCAATTCCCTCCTCGAAGGCCTTCGCCAACGTGAACGGCTTGAACGCCGAACCGGGTTGACGGCCGCTGCCGCCGCCGCCGATGCAGACCGGCTGGTCGGCCGGTACGGGACCGGAAGCGGGCGGGCAAAAGCCCAGCGCCAGGTTGACCTGTGATTTGGTGAAGTCGCGGCCGCCGACCATGGCCTTGACCTGGCCGGTCTTCGGGTCGAGAACGACCATGGCCATGTCCAGTGGCGGTTGCGTTCCCTTCAGCGTGGCGCCGACCGCCGCCTCGGCCTGCGCCTGGAGCCCGGGATCGAGGGAGGTTTCGACCCGGAGCCCGCCGTGTGAGACCAACTCCTGGCCGTAGCGGGCGACGAGATATCGCCGCACGTAGTCGACCAGCCACGGATAGCGCGACTGCTGCGGCCGGGGTGGGAAGACCAGCGTGACGTTGTCGTCGTGCGGCGCCGGGCTGTCGGCCAGTACCACTCGCCGGTCCACGGCGAGAGCCAGTTGATCGCTGCTTATGAGCCCCTGGTCGGCCATCTTGGTGAGGACGGCCTGGCGCCGTACGTCCGCCCCGTCAGGGTCGACCCGGGGATCAAAGCGTGTGGGTGCCGGCAGGATGCCAACCAGGAGGGCTGCCTCGGACAACGTCAGATCACGGACCGACTTGCGGAAGTAGGTGTCGGCGGCCGCGCCGACGCCGTACGCGCCGGCACCGAAGTAGGCCCGCGACAGATAGCCATAGAGAATCTCGTCCTTGGAGAGTTGGGCATCGACCCGGCCCGCCAATACCGCCTCGTGGACCTTGCGGCTCAGCGAACGGGTACTGCTCCCGTAGACCAGTCGGACGTATTGCTGGTCGATGGTCGACGCCCCCTCGGCATAGTGACCACTGCTGAGATCGGCCCACAGGGCCCGCAGCACACTTGTGGTATCGATGCCTCGATGGTCGTAGAACCGCCGGTCCTCTGAGGCCACGACGGCCTGTTTCAACACTTGGGGAATGTCCTCGGGGGGCACCACGACGTTGGTTGCGAACTGGTGAAACGAAGCGATCTCGTTGCCGGCGGCGTCGTACACTTCGGTGATCGGCGTTCCCACCGGCGGCCGGGGGGCGGGCAAGGGGCCGGAAACCGACACCGACATGATGGTCGCGGCCAGCACGTCGAGTACCAGAACCGGCATGAGGATGCTGAAGACAATCATGACGGCGACCACACGACGGAGTCGGTCGGCGAAGAAACCGTCGGCACGCGATGGTGGGAGGATCGTCACTCGACGCCGCACCGCCGGACGGGCGGCGACGGGGGCAGGCGCGGAACGATCCATCTCGAAGCGGGGCAACACGCCGCCTCGGTCAAGCAGGAAGACCGCCGCCAGTCCGATCACCACGCACGGCACCACAATGAGCAGCAGCAGCATCAGCCGAGACCTCGAAGGTGGGCTGTGGCGAATGTGGCCCAGATTGTCGAGATCAGGCTCGAAGCATAGGCGACGGCACCATATGTCCAGTCGTGTAACCGACAGCCATCGGGGTTCGGTCCAAATGAGCAGTGCCTCGTAAAGCCGGCCGCGCCACCATTGCTCTCGGCGTCGCGCTGGCCTTGTTGGCAACTGGCTGTCATCGCAGCACCGTTGTTGGCGGCGCGCCGTTGACGCCAGTCGCCACGTCTCCGTCTTCTCCCTCGTCGCCGGGCGGTACTGCGGTCGTGACGGTTCCTAACACGGGCGAAGACAACATGGTCACGCTTGACGCCCAGGCCCGTTCGGTCGAAACCACCGCCGCGGCCACCGGACTCAGCTCCGTGCACCTGTCGGGCACCTCGGTGCTCACCGCGACCGGTGAGGTCGTCGACCGAACGGGGCGCAGCCTCGGCAACGGCGAACTGCGAGCGGAAGGAACCGATGTCCTGGTGACCGCGTCAGCGCTCCAGTTGACCGGCCAGTTGCGGGTCCAACCGAGCCTCGTGACCGCTTCCGGAGGACTCGGCGTGACCTTTGCGGTCTCGGCGACCGTCGCCTCCACCCACCTCACCTTTCAACCGCCGCCCCGTCCGGCCGCTCCGGCCGCCCCCGCCCCGGGCTCGGGTTCCGCCTCGGCGACCACCGTGGCGACCACGACGACGGTGCCGCCTCCGGTGCCCGTCGCCGGCCCCGTCATCGTGAAGGCGACCGGCCTGCAGATCTCCGGGTCGGGCCTGCGGCTGGTGGACGCTCCGGCCGACCTGTCGGTGTCGTCATCCGAAGCCGATTTGAGTTGGGCCGGCGCGGGATCGATCATCACGTCGCACGGCCCGCTCCAGGCGACCTATCTCGGGGTGCGGGCCCAGCAACTCCACGCCGCCGTGCACCGCACCAATGCCGACGTCGAGGTTCATGGCACCGGATTGGCGCTGCAGGCCTATGCCAACGGTGTGCCCCAACTGCGCACGCCGGCGCGCATCGATGTGGTCAGCACGGGCGCCACGACCGGTTTCCTCGGGCGCCGGCACGCCTTCGTCTGGACTCCGCGTAACCTCGGGAACACCTACGACATGGCCATCTTGAGCATCCACCCGGGCAACGCTGCCGCCAGCGGTGTGCACATTGGGTTGCGCCCCATGCCCCCCATGTTCGGAGGTGAATCCCACGCCCTCGTCGGTGGCGACACCGCCGGCCTGAAGAGCGGCGACGCCATTGACTCACTCGTCGCCCGCCACGGCGACGACAAGCGCAGCCTCGGCTACGACGCAGCTCCCGGCGTGGCGTTGGTGCTCATCGTGCAGGGGAACTTCGATCCGATCACCGTCACGGTCACGACCTACTGACCGACCCGCTGGCACAGCGCCCGGTAGACGTCGATGATCTGTTGGGCCACCGGTTGCGGTTGATGGAGAACCTGGTGCCAAGTAAAGACCAGCACCGTCCACCCCGCCTGCTGAAGCTTGTTGCGTCGGCTGACGTCGCGCTGCACCTGTTCGGGGCTGAAGTGAAAGGCATAGCCGTCGACCTCGACGGCGAGGAGAATGGCCGCCCACGCCAGGTCAAGGCGGTACTCGCCGTCCTCGCCGACGCGCAGCTCCAGTTGCGGCAAGGGAAGGACGGTCCCGACGACAAGGCGCCGGGTGTGGGCCTCGAGGACGCTGGGCTCGGGTGCACCGATGTAGGCCCGGCCGAGAAGGTGCCGTCGGAGGATGGCAACCCCGTCGCGGCCCGATCGCGCCAGGCGGTCGATTTCGGCGACGAGGCCGGCCGTCGTAACCAGTCGACTGGCCAGGGCACGGTCGACCGCCAGGGTCAGGTCGCTCGGCCGCGCGGTGCCCGCCAGATCGACCAGGGTTCGTAAGGGGTTGGTGACGAAAATCGAGTTCTGGCTGACCGTTCGGGGCCAGATCGAGACCCCGTGATCGGTGGATCGTGAGCCTCGCCTGCTCGTGGATCGTGCGGCTCTCGCGGCGCACCGTCAGCTCAGGCGTCGCCGGGGGTTGTGGCAGAAGCCCCCAGACCCACGCGGCCGAGGCATGTGACACGACGCCGAAGCCCGCGGTAGCGACGCATGCGGCGCGCAGATCCTGGTAAGGCCCGCGCGGCGAGGCGCTGTCGCGATAGACGCCGCGGTAGACCCGTTCCCACTCCCCTCGATCTGCTTTCACCCGAACCGTCGCGGGCGACGCGCCCAGGTCGAGGGCTTCGGTGTACCCGATCACCGCATGGTGGTTGCGAATCCACCTGCGAAGCTCACGTTCGATAAATGCTCGCCGGTCCACGTAATTGTCTATGCCAACATCCCGGCGAATCCCGCCCCAAGCGGCCGCCGTCGGCGCTCTGGGGCATACGTAGCGCTTTGGGTCCACTTATCGTCGTAGGAGCGCAACAAGCGGGCCCAAAGCGCTGAGGATGCCCCAAAAGGGCGCGAGCACTATCGGGTTGGATGAGTATGAGAAAGCTTGTATGTTGATGCGATGCGGCGTACGGGTGTCTTCGGGGCGTCGGGGTACGCAGGCGCGGAGCTGCTCCGCCTCGCGGCTGGTCATCCCGATCTCGACATAGCCCTGGCAACAGGGGATTCCCGGGCCGGCGCCCGGGTGGCCGATGTCTACCCCAGCCTGGCCGCGGCCTACCCCGACCTCGTGCTCGGGTCCCCTGATCCGGCCGCGGCGGACGGTCTGGACCTGGTCTTTCTGGCCTTGCCCCACGGGGCGTCGCAGGATCTGGTCCCCGATCTGCGCAAGCGGGCCGGCGTGGTGGTCGACCTGGCCGCGGATTTCCGGCTCCGGGACCCGGCGCTGTACCCAACCTGGTACGGCGAGGAACACCGCCAGCCCGACCTGCTGGGCGAGGCGGCATTCGGTATCCCCGAGTTGTTCCGCGATGCGCTGGTCGGCGCCAGCCTCG
>JAUTXM010000445.1 GCA_030838025.1 Acidimicrobiaceae bacterium | reverse complement strand
GCATCACCCACCTTCCGACCGGCGTGGTGGTCGCCATGCAGGACGAGAAGAGCCAGATCCAGAACCGGGCCAAGGCCATGGTGGTCCTGCGGGCCCGCCTGCTGAAGGCCGAGCAGGACCGGCAGGCGGCAACGCTCAGCGAGACCCGGCGCAGCCAGATCGGTGGCGGCGGGCGGTCGGAGAAGATCAGGACGTACAACTTCAAGGAAAACCGGGTCACCGATCACCGCATCGGCCTGACGCTGCACAAGCTCGACCGGGTGCTGCTCGGCGACCTCGACGAGATCGTCGATGCACTGGGCGCCGACGAGCGGGCCCGGCAGCTGAGCGGTCGGACTGCCGACGCCTGACGGGTTTTGCTGGCGAGGCGCGGCGTGAGCTGGCGGGCGCGCTACGACGAGGCCGCGGCCCGGCTCGGGTCCAAGGTCGAGGCGCGGTGGATCGTGGAGGAGGCGGCGAGCGGGACCTGGCCGTTGCTGCTGGACGAGGCGGTCAGTGAGCGGGCGCAGCGGTATTTCGACCAGATGGTGGCGCGGCGGGCGACGGGGGAGCCGCTGCAATATGTCCTGGGCCGGTGGGGGTTCCGGCAGCTGGACCTGCTGGTCAACCAACAGGTGCTGATTCCCCGGCCCGAGACCGAGCAGGTCGTCGAGGTGGCGCTACGGGAACTGGCGTCGCTGGAGGGTGCTGGCGGTGCGGCCGGGCCGGTGGGTGGGGGTGGTGCGGCCGGGCCGGTGGGTGGGGGTGGTGCGGTCGGGCCGGTGGGTGGGGGCGGTGCGGTCGGGCCGGTGGGGGGCGGTGCGGCCGGGCCGGTCGTGGTGGACCTGGGCACGGGTTCGGGCGCTATCGCCTTGTCGCTGGCGGCCGAGGGAACACCGGGAGCCGTCTGGGCCACGGACGTCTGCCCCGAAGCCCTGGCGATCGCCCGGGCCAACCTGGTCGGCCTGGGCGGGTCGCGGGCGGCCAAGGTGCGCCTCGTCGAGGGGTCGTGGTGGGACGCCCTGCCCGCGTCATTGCGGGGTCAGGTGTCACTGGTCATCTCCAACCCGCCCTATGTGACGACCGCCGAGATGGCCTCGCTCCCAGCGGTGGTGTCCGACTGGGAGCCGGCGCTGGCACTGGACGGCGGCCCGATGGGGCTCGACGCAATTGCCGTCATCGTTTCCGAGGCGCCCGGTTGGCTGGCCCGGCCGGGGGTGCTCGTCGTGGAGCTGGCGCCCGATCAGGCCGCCGAGGCTGCGGCACTGGCGCGGCGGGCGGGGTTCGACGACGTCGGGGTGGTGCCGGACCTCACCGGGCGCGATCGGGCCTTGGTCGCCCGGCTGCGTGCGGTGTCCTGATTGACCAGGCGGGCCGATATCGTCGAACAGGTGGCAATCGTCGATGCACGGGGCGACCCGCCCCCAGTCGAGGCCATCAATGCGGCGGTGGCGATCCTGCGCGCCGGGGGAATCGCGGGCGTCCCTACCGACACGGTGTACGGCCTGGCGGCCGATCCGTTCCGGGCGGGCGCGACGGACCGGTTGTTCAAGGTCAAGCGGCGGCCCCGGACGTTCGAGCTTCCGGTCCTCGTCGCGGACATCGACCAGGCGTTGGCGCTGACCGTTGCCGCCGCCGTTGCGCCCGCAGCCGAGCGGCTCATGGCCTGGTTCTGGCCCGGCCCGCTGACCGTCGTACTGCCCCGCCGTCCCGACCTCAACGCCGACTTGGGCAGTGACGACGCCACCATCGGGTTGCGATGCCCGAACCACCCGGTCCCGCTGGCGTTATGCCGGGCGATCGGCCCGATCGCCACCACGAGCGCCAACCGCCATGGCGAGGACCCAGCCACTTCCGCCGCAGCGTTGGCCGCGGCGCTGGGGTCCGCTGTAGAGGTCGTCCTAGACGGCGGCCCATGTACCGGCAGCCCCTCGACCGTGGTCGATTGCACGGGGGCCGAGCCACGCCTGCTGCGAGAGGGCCGGCTGTCCTGGGATGACGTCCTCGCGGTGGCCGCCGGGGCGACCAGCTAGCCCTTCTAGCCCTTCGAGCGGGCAGCGGGCTCAGATGGGCTCAGTCTGGTGGCGATCTGCGTCTCTGATGGCGATCCAGAGCGCTGTGGCGACCGTACGGCGCCCTCGAAGACGTAGATCGCCATGAGACGTGGGCGCCCAGCGGTCTAACAGCCACCGCGTACACTCGGCGGGTGTCCCGTGACGACGAGTTGTTCGCCATCATCGACCGCGAGCAGGAGCGGCAGCGCAGCACCTTGCAGCTCATTGCGTCGGAGAACTTCGCCTCCCGCCAGGTTCGAGAGGCCACCGGATCGGTCCTGACCAACAAGTACGCCGAGGGGTATCCCGGCAAGCGGTACTACGGCGGTAACCGGATCATCGACGAGGCCGAAGACCTGGCCCGGCGGCGGTGCTGCGACTTGTTCGGTGCCGAGCACGCCAACGTCCAACCCCACGCCGGCGCCAACGCCAACATGGCGGCTTACCTGGCGTTGCTCGAACCGGGCGACACGGTCCTCGGGATGCGGCTCGACCAGGGCGGCCATCTGACGCATGGATCGCCGGTCAACATGAGCGGGCGGTTCTACAACTTCGTCGCCTACGGGGTGACAGCCAGCGACGAGCGGATCGACCTGGAACAAATGGCCGCCTTGGCCAAGGAGCACCGGCCCAAGCTGATCGTCGCCGGGGCGACTGCCTACCCGCGCCTCATCGATCCCGAGCCCATTCGCCGCATCGCTGACGAGGTGGGTGCCCTGTTCCTCTTCGACGCGGCCCACGTGGCGGGCTTGATCGCCGGTGGGGTCCACCCGAACCCCGTCGGCGTCGCCGACGTCGTGACCTTCACCACCCACAAGACCCTGCGGGGGCCGCGAGGCGGGTGCATCGTCTGCCGCAAGGAACTGGCCACCGCCATCGACAAGGCGGTGTTCCCGGGCCTGCAGGGTGGACCGCTGGAGCACGTCATCGCAGCCAAGGCGGTGGCGTTCTGGGAGGCGCTGCAGCCGTCGTTCAAGGACTACTCGGCCCAGGTCGTGGCGAACGCGTCGGCGCTGGCCGAGGCCCTCACGGGCGAGGGATTCCGCATGGTCTCCGGCGGGACCGACAACCACCTCATCCTCGTCGACCTCCGGCCCTTCGACGCCGATCTGACCGGAAAGAAGGCCCAGGAGTCCCTGGACCTGGCCGGCATCACGTGCAACAAGAACACCATTCCGAATGATCCCCGCTCGCCGTTCGTCACCAGTGGCCTGCGCCTCGGCTCGCCCGCCATGAC
>JAUTXM010000442.1 GCA_030838025.1 Acidimicrobiaceae bacterium | reverse complement strand
TATCTGGGGATGGTCCGACAGTGGCAGGAGATGTTCTACGACGAGCGCTACTCCGAGGTGTACCTCTCGCCTGACCTGCCGGACTACGTGAAGTGGGCCGAGGCCATGGGGTGCGTCGGCTTCCGGGTGGAAACGCCCGAGGAGGTCCAGCCGACCATCGACAAGGCCAACGAGATCGACGACCGCCCAGTCGTCATCGACTTCCGCACCGATGCCCGGGAGAAAGTCTTCCCGATGGTGCCCGCCGGAGCGTCGAACGACGATGTCGTCGTCCATCCGACGCAATACTCCGGCGGCCCCGGGGGCCCTGGCAGTCGCCGGGTGGTCCAGTAATGGCCGCTGCGCCTCCGGCCGTGCACCACACTCTCTCGGTCCTGGTCGAGAACAAGTTCGGTGTGCTCGCCCGGGTGTCGGGCATGTTCGCCCGCCGGGGTTACAACATCTTCTCCCTGGCGGTGGCGCCCACCGACGACGAGCGGTTCAGCCGCATCACCATCGTCATCGACGCCGAACAGACGTCGGTGGAGCAGATGGTGAAGCAACTCTTCAAGCTCATCAACGTCGTGAAGATCACCGAGCTGGGCCCGGCCGAGTCGGTGGAGCGGGAGTTGCTCCTGCTCACCGTCCGGGCCAACGCCAGCGAGCGCGGGCAGGTCGTCGAGCTCCTTCAGATCCTCGATGGCAAGATCGTGGACGTCGGCCATGAGACGTTGACGGTCATGCTGGCCGATACCCCTAACAAGCTGGACGACTTCGAGGAGCTCATGCGACCCTTTGGAATCACCGAACTGCAGCGCACCGGACGGGTGGCGTTGCCCAAGCTGGACAAGTCGGCGCCCCGGAATTCATCCGGGCCGCGCAATGTCCTGGGAAAGGTGGGCTGATCGATGGCGAACGTCTACTACGAACGGGACGCTGATCCCGGCCTCATCGCCGGCCGCAAGGTGGCGATCGTTGGGTATGGCTCGCAGGGCCATGCGCACGCGCTGAACCTGCGGGACTCCGGCGTCGACGTGCGGGTCGCCCTCCGGCAAGGCTCCTCGTCGGCGGCCAAGGCCGAGGCTGCTGGCCTGCGGGTGACACCGATCGCCCAGGCGGCCGGGGAAGCCGACCTCATCATGATGCTGGCTCCGGACACCGAGCAGCAGGCGATCTACCAGTCGTCGATCGAGCCCCACTTGCGGCCCGGCGACGCGCTGTTCTTCGCCCACGGATTCAACATCCGCTTCGGACTCATCCAACCCCCTGACGGGGTCGACGTGGCCATGGTCGCTCCCAAGGGACCAGGCCACCTCGTGCGCCGAACCTTCGAAGGTGGCGGTGGCGTGCCCTCGCTGATCGCGGTCGCCCAGGATGCCAGCGGCAAGGCCCGTGAACTGGCCCTCTCCTACGCCAACGCCATCGGCGCCACCCGCGCCGGCGTGCTCGACACGACCTTCGAGGAGGAAACCGAGACCGATCTCTTCGGCGAGCAGGTTGTCCTCTGCGGCGGACTGACCTCACTCATCATGGCGGGCTACGAGACCTTGGTCGCGGCCGGTTACCAGCCCGAGTCGGCGTACTTCGAATGCCTGCACGAGGTGAAACTCATCGTCGACCTGATGTACGAGAACGGGATATCGGGCATGCGGTTCTCGATCTCCGACACCGCCGAGTACGGAGACCTCACACGTGGACCCCGGGTGATCAACGAGGCGGTGAAGGCCGAGATGAAGCAAATCCTCACCGAGATCCAAGACGGTACGTTCGCCAAGGAATGGATCGCCGAGAACCGTGCCGGTCGGCCCAACTTCAACCAACTGCGCCAAGCGGGTAAGGAACACCCGATCGAGAAGGTCGGCCAGCAACTCCGGGCCATGATGCCGTTCATCGCCGGCGGCTCCCAACGCCCCGAGGCCGTGTCGGGCGGCTAGCGGCTCAACGCGTCGGTGGCTTGCTCGGACTCACATTGGCGGTGCTCTGGGCGTATGAACTTCAGCTGTCGTCGGGCGCGCCGATCGCCGATTTTGCGCTCGTGACCACCGTTGTGAAGCGGCACCCTCCTGATTACGGCACATTCTGCTCGCCGCCACGGGAGGAGAGATAGGGCAGGATGGTCAGCGTGGAAGACGCGCCCGCCTCACGACTGGTCGCTGTTATCGAGCGAGCGGGTGCGCTGGAGTGGTACCGATGCGGGAACGGCACCCGCCTCGACGGAAGTGCTTCTCCTCCGTCAGCCGTGCGGCGATTCACGGAGCCACACCCGGGCCTGGAGCGCCGCATACCGGAACCAGTCGATGGCTACAGGGGTGTGATCGAATGGACTTTCATAGAGCACCATCGCAGGCCGAATCTGGGTGATGTCAACTGGGCCTTGTTCCCAGCAGAGCTGAGAAGAGTCCAACTGGAGCGAGGTCTTGGGACAGACAGTTCGGCCGCTTCTGTTCTCGCTAGCGAACGACCCGACTGGTGCGAACTCGCGGTCAAACGACTTTAAGAATCTCGTCGCCGTCGTTGAAGAATGCCTCACTAGTTGACGCCGGCTCCCGTGGAAAGGCACGCCGATCGATGCCGAATCGGGACATGCCGAACGAGTGGGGCGGTATCTGAATGCGCTCGCATTCTGGACCTGTCCATATATCT